>CAYZNA010000584.1:0-2046 GCA_964478665.1 uncultured Anaerolineales bacterium | reverse complement strand
GGCGCCGCCTTCGCGCTGAATCGCGGCCGGGACTACGTTGTGCCCTATTACCGCGGCCCGACCCTGATCGAGGCCCGCACCTACCGCACCGTGCCCCACACCTCCGACGACGACGACCGCTCGTATCGCAGCCGCGAGGAAGTGCAGCAATGGAAAGAGCGCGACCCGATTCTGCTCTTCCGGGGGCAACTTGAGGCAAAGAGCCTGCTCACCCCGGCCATGCTGGAGGAGATGGAGGCGCGGGCGAAGGCTGAAGTGGAAGACGCCGTGGCCTTCGCTGAGGCCGCCTCGTACCCTGACGGGGCGGAGGGCGCGAGGCCAGTTTACGCAGAGGACATCATGCACTTTCAAGTTGAAAGCAGGTGAAACGCTGATGCTAACCAGGACTATTGACGTATACGAAACGCCTCCCCCGTTGAAGGAATTGCTTTCTCTAGTGACGACGGGCACCGACGTTGTTTTTGTGGAACACGGTATGCCCGTCGCCCGGCTGGTCACGGTGTCCCCACGCGTGCCCGGGCTGCACGCCGGAACGATCTGGACCAGCGACGATTTCGACCAGCCTCTGGCGGAAGAATTCTGGACGGGCGACGCCGTGATGACAAAATACACCGACAGAGTGAGATGGTGACCGGAGTACACCGCATGCGTCCCATGACCCTCACCGAGAAAATCCTGCTGGCCCACGCCATCGGCCACCCGAAAGACCACGTCCGGCCGGGTGACATCCTGACCATCGCCGTGGACTGGACTATCGCCAGCGAGCTGGCGTGGAACGGCATGAACCTGACCTACGAGGCCCTCGGCCGCCCGCCGCTCTTCGACCGCGAGCGCTTCTATCTGGCGGTGGACCACCCCGTGGACCGCGTCCCCCTGGCCTCCGACCCGCGCACGCAGCGGCTGGTGCAGCTCTCGCGCGATTTCGCCCACGAGGCCGGCCTGACCTACTTTTACGACGCCAACCAGACCATCCTGCACACCGAGTTCTACCGCCAGCTGGTGCGCCCCGGCGAGGTGGTGCTGGGGGCCGACAGCCACACCAGCTCCCACGGCGGGCTGGGCGCCTTCGCCATCGGCCTCGGCGGGGCCGACATCGCGGTGGCCATGGTCACCGGGCGCTCGTGGATTCAGGCGCCGGGGGCCATCCGCGTGCACTACGCCGGGCGGCTGCCCTTTGGCCTGACCGGCAAAGACGTGATCCTGAAAACGCTCGGCGCGCTGGGCCGCAACACCGTGGCCATGGAGCGCACCGTCGAATACACCGCCGACCACCTCGAAGACTTCTCGGCCGACTTCCGCTTCACCATCGCCAACATGACCGCCGAATTCGGCGGCCTGAACGGAATCTTTCCGCCGGACGGCCACGTCGCCCGGACCATGGGGATGCGCTGGCGCGAAGAGTTCCGCTCCGGCGGCCTGTGGCTGAGCGCCGACCCGGAGGCCGAATACCTCCAGACCTTCCGCATCGGGCTGGACGACCTCGCCCCGCAGGTCGCAAAGCCCTTCTCCCCGGACAACGTCTTCCCGGTGGAAGCGTGCCTCGGCCAGCCGCTGGATGGCTGCTTCATCGGGGCCTGCACCACGGCGGAGGAGGAGCTGATCCTCGGGGCGCTGGTGCTGGAGGCCGGGCTGCGGGCGGGACTGAAGCCGCCGGAGGGGCGCAAGCGCAAAGTAGTGCCGGGCAGCGTCTGGGTGGCGCAGACCCTCGAAGCGTCCGGGCTGCTGGACGTCTACCGGCAGGCCGGGTTCGAGATCGGCGAGGCCGGGTGCAGTATGTGCCTCGGCATAGCCAGCGACCGCGCGCTGGAGGGCGAAGTGTGGCTCTCGTCGCAGAACCGCAACTTCCCCAACCGGATGGGCAAGGGCAGCCTCGCGTGGCTGGCCAGCGCCGCCACCGTGGCCGCCAGCGCCTTCGATATGACGATTACCGACCCGCGCCCGCTGCTGGCCCGGGCCGACCGCCAGAAGTGGGAGCGGCTAACCGCGCCCCGGACCGGCCTCCCGGCCGCGGGCCCCGGGCCGGGACCCCGGTCCCGTAGGGGGCGC
>CAYZNA010000583.1:0-2047 GCA_964478665.1 uncultured Anaerolineales bacterium | reverse complement strand
CATCACCCTTGGTTAGGCAAGTCGCCCCTCTTTCGGGCGAAAGTTAGGTAGCTACCTAAATTTCGCCCAAAGTAACGCTGACCGGCTCTTGGGCCAGTAGAGCGATGAGGCCGGCACACAAGTCCTTTGCCAGCGGGTCAGCCTGATTGAGAGTGATACGTATCAGACGCGCCGTATGATCGAACACCATCACGCCGTTCATATGGAAGACATCGCGTACCAAGCGCACGAGGCCGAAGGGAGCGATTTTCGGGCAATGCGGCGCGAGCCAGGTGCGCACCCAAACCAAGACGTTATGCGCCAGGGCTTCCAGGCACGTCACCATCTGTTGGGCAGCAAAGCGTTTCTTGTTGCGCTTGGTCGTCCGCAAGCCCTGCTTGTCTTCCTTGATTTCGACCTCGATGCCTCCGCCGCGCTGGTCATAGAAGTAGACATAGGCCAACAACACCCCGGTCGGATCGTGCGCGCGTTCCACGGGCTGGCCGGTGAGGGCCAGGACGTCCAGCGGCGCGAGGGTCGAGAGCAACACCCCGACGCCCCACTGTCCGTTCTTCTTCCGGCAGCGCACGGCGATGCGGTGCAGGGGGCGGTCATACAAGGTCGGTTCGGCAGTCACCCAGCCGACTTGTCGGTCGGGGTCTTTGGGGTCGGGCACCCAAGCCTGGACACTTTCGGCCAGCGTTTCGGCCCGCGTGCCGGAGTAATCCTTGGTATGCACCTGATACCCTTGACGCAAGAGGGCATTCACATCGTCCAGACTGCCTCCGCCCGAATCAATCCGCAGAATGGTGCGGGCGCGCTTCTCGGCGTCCAGGTCCAAGGTCTGTTCGGCGGCCGCCACCAGGGGTTGCAGGGCGGTGGGCAACTGGGTCTTGCCGTCGAACACGCGCTCGACGACGATTTCTTCATACCGGGTCGCCACGACATAGCCGACTTGCCGCCCGCGGCGGTTCGGCTGCTTGGCAAAGTACCCCTTGCTGGCAAAGGCGGCTTTCTTGCCGCACGGACGCCCGGTCATGTCGACTTCCAGCAGTTGCCACTCGCGGACATAATCATGGCGATAGCCCCGGCTGTGACGGCGATAAATCGTGTCCAGCGCCTGCTGCATTTGTTCCACATTCGCGGGTGTACAGGCATCCAGCGTATCCTGCACCACCGATTGTTCGGCACACCCCGCCCGTCCAAAGGCCGCCTGCAGGCCCGGGTCGGCGCGCACCCGTTTGTTGACTTCCACCAACCCCTGCGCGCCCGCCAGCAGGGCGATAAAGCCATCCTCCAGTTTCTCCGCCGGAGCGTACTTGACCGTTTTCTGCGCGATCCGTACCGTTTCCCGAATCGGATCCCAGAGTTTGAGTTGCCGCAATTTCACCCCCAGCGCTGCCAGCGAAGCGTGGGCCGAAAAGCAGCGGCGGGCTTGCTCGGTAAGGATGATAGACTCGTTCATGGTGATGGGCCTCCTGTCGTTGGATTGGGCAAATCCCACTACAGGTTCGCCCATCACCCTTGGTTAGGCAAGTCGCCCCTCTTTCGGGCGAAAGTTAGGTAGCTACTCAGTACCGGAGTCTATTGATTTCCCGACTCCGCGCTTCATATAATTCAGCCAGAAGGTAACCGGCTATGTACATGCAGACTGAGATTATGTTTCCGTCGCGGGCGATTCCGCTGCTGCGCAATGCGTGCGGCCCGGAGTGGCGGCGGCTGGTGGACAAGGTCGCCGCGCTGGACGAAACGCACCCCGAGAGCCTGGCTTTTGCGCTGATGATGATCCGGCTCGACGGCTGTATGGAATGCGAAACGGACTCGTTCCGCGCGATGCGCGGCTGCTCGGCGTGCGCGCTGCAGACCGTGCGCCGCTTCCGGGGCAAGGAGCGCGAACTGTTGAAGCAGTATCAGGCCGCGCTCAAAGAGGTGCGGCTGTATCTGGCCGGCGCCCAAACGGCCAGGCTGCGCAAAGCCGCGTAGCCCGTAAAACGCCGGGTGTCTCCGCGAGGCAGACACCCGGTTTTATATTCACGGCGCTTTCTTTACCTCTCTCACAGGCCCCCAT
>CAYZNA010000582.1:0-2054 GCA_964478665.1 uncultured Anaerolineales bacterium | reverse complement strand
TAAGGGTCTCGAAGACCCTTAGGGTCTTGACGGAACTTATTCTTTTACGGACCCTAAGGGTCTCGAAGACCCTCAGGGTCTTGATACCGGGCAGCCGGTGGTTCGTCCGCAACCACCGAGACGTTGATGCACTGTGGGCCTTTGTCGGACTGCTCGACCTCAAACTGCACGCGCTGGCCCTCCTCCAGGTTCCGGTATCCCTGGCCAACAACCCCGGAAAAGTGGACAAAGATGTCCTTTTCCTGCCCGTCCGGGGTGATGAAGCCGTAGCCTTTCACCCGGCTAAACCACTTAACGGTACCCAATTGGACTGGTTCCATAGTTCAACGACCTCCTTGGTTGGCTGGCGCCGACGATCCAGGGGCGCGCACTCTACCGCCATGCGAGCAACAAAAAACCGCCTGCGCCCCTCGGGGCGGGTAGCGGAGATTCAGTGCCTGGCCGATGTGTTGGTTCACGGAGTGCTGCACCTCAGTTGGAGGCGAGGATAGCACGCTTCAGCCTCGATGTCAAATCGCGGGGACCTGTGAGGGCACGCGAAAGGTCAGGCTGCGCTCTGCGCGCAGCAGCCGGCGGATTGTGGCAGGCCGGCCGCGGTTGATCGTGGCCGGGCAGGTTTGCCAGATGCGCTACCGCATGGGGAGCAATGAGGTGGGGGTGGGGGCGGGGCAATGCCCCACCCCCACCCCCCTGTTGCCGTTACCACCCGCTGAGTTGGCTGGCCCCCGCCACCAGCGCGGCAAACCCGGCCACGTCCGGGTCCTGCGGCAATTGGGCAGCCAGGCGCTCGGCGCGCACGCGCAGATCGCTCAGGGTGGTGTCGTCTGCCCACGGGCTGCGGCGCAACACCTCGGCGTATTGGGCCACCACCGCGTCCAATTGATAGCGCAGCGAGGCCGCCTCGAAGGTCGGGGCCAGGTCCCAGGTGTTGAAATTGCCGTTGATCTCCCGCACCGCGTGGGTTTGCGGGTCTTCCCAGCGCAGTTGCACGGTGGCAATGCGACCCTGCGCGCCGGGGATGAAGTGTACGGCGTACAGCGCGGTGGCGCTGTGCCCGGCGCCGATCTCGCCGGCGTCCACGGCATTGTTGCGGAAGTCCTGGTCGGCCACTGCCCGGTTTTCATAACCGACCAGCCGGTAAGCCGCCACGGTCTCCGGGTTGAAATCCACCTGCACTTTCGCATTCAGGGCAATCACCTGCAGGGTGGCGGTCAGATCGTCTACGAACAGCCGCCGGGCCTCGTCCAGGGTATCCACATAGGCGTAGTGGCCGTCCCCTTTGTCGGCCAGTTGCTCCATCAGGGTGTCGTTGAAGTTGCCCATACCGAAGCCAACCGTGGTCAGGGTGATGCCGCCCTCGGCGTAGCCGCGGATAGACTCGAGGATCGCCTCCGGGCCGGTGGCGCCCACATTGGCCACGCCATCCGAGCACAGGATCACCCGGTTGATGCCGCCGGGCAGGTAGGCCTGGTTGGCGAGCTGGTAGCCCAGCCGCAGGCCGGCCTCGGCGTTGGTGCCGCCCTCGGCGCGCAGGCCGTAAATTGCGCTCAGAATGCTGGCGCGGTCTTCTCCGCTGGCGGGGTTGAGCACCACGCGCGCATTTGAGCCAAAGACCACAATGGCCACCGTGTCATCTGGCCGCAGCCGGTCAACCAGCAGTTGCAGCGACCGTTTGACCAGTTCCAGCCGGTTCTCTTTGGACATGGAGCCAGAGATGTCAATCACAAAGGTGAGCGAGGCCGGCAGGCGCTCGGCCTCCGGGACAGCGTAGCCCTGAATGCCGACGCGCAGCAGGGTGCTGCCATCGCGCAAGAAGGGCGAGGGCGCGCCGTCGGCGTAGATGCCAAAGGCCACCTCCGGCGGGTTGGCGTAGTCCTGCCGGAAGTAGTTGACAAACTCCTCCACCCGGATGGCGTCCGCCGGGGGCAGGTTGCCGTCCATCACGTAGCGACGGGCCACGGTGTAGGAGGCGGTGTCCACGTCCATGGCAAAGGTGGAGAGGTGGTCGGCGGCAGCGGAGACGTAAGGGTTGACGCCGTAGTTCTGGAAGCAGT
>CAYZNA010000581.1:0-2061 GCA_964478665.1 uncultured Anaerolineales bacterium | reverse complement strand
GCCAACTGCTGTGCGACCCGCCGTCGATCTGGCGCCGCATCGGGATCAAGCCGCAGGGGGAGTGCGGCAAGTAGCCGGTTCGTCAGGTTCGGTGTCCCCAGCAGGTTGCCCTACTACTGCCGCGAATCTTTGCGTGGCGCGGCGATTTTACGCCGCGTCGCGGAGGAGTTGCTTGGGGGTGGCATGACGCGCGGCGAAGAGTGCGGCGGTGAGCAGTGTCCCCTTCTCGGTGAGTTGGTAGCGATGGCTCTTCTGGATCTTACGGATGACCCCGTGGGCACGCAGCAGGCGGAGCAGCCGGCTGACGCGGCCGGAGAGCCGCCGGATCTCACCCGGGTCCGCGTGGCGCTTGGTCGGGTACAACAGCCCGCGCAGATCCCGGTTGCGGAACCCCGTGAGCTTGAACTCGCCACGGGAGATGGCCAGAAGCAGCGCCAGGTCGTCCCGGTCGTTCAGGCGCAACGCCCGCACCCGCCGGCCGCGGTAGGTCGTCGGCTTCGAGTAGGTATCGAAGATGTCGCCCAACGGTCGCTCGGCATCCACTGCGGCCAGCGCATCGAGGTAACGGTCGTTCGCCCCCTGGCCGAGTTCGGCCCGCCGGTGCAGGTCCGCCGTGCCTTTGCGCAGCGGTCGCCAGGCCAGCTTCCCCTCCGGCTCGTCGTGCGGCGGCCGAAAGGACTTGAGCCCCTCGACGCTTCCCCACGTCCCCTCCACCCGCAGCACGTTGCCCGCCCTGTCGTACATCTTCACCGAGTTCCCCGTGGCCCAGTGCTTGACCCGCACCCCCTCCGGCCGGTCCTTGAAGTCCGTCGTGATCTCCCCCGCGAAGCAGCCATGGAGCTTGCGGCCCAAGAAACGCATCACATCCGGACTTTGGAAATGGAACAGGGCATGATGCACCAGTGCGGGGTAGATCGCGGCCAGCGCCTTGCGGCTCTCGAAGATCAGGTCGGTGGCCCACTCCATCTGGTAGGCCGTCCAATAATAGTTCTGCGGACAAGCGGCCAGGATCTCGGGGTGCAGGGGATGGAGCTGCAACAGGATCTCGTCCAGCGCGGTCGGCCAGTCGGTGGTGAGCTGTTCGTCCATCAGCGCCTGCGCGCGCACCGGATCGCCCAACCGGGGGAAGCAGTTATCTTCACGCTCGAAGTCGGTGATCCCGGCGGCGGCGAACTGGCGGGCCAGCCATTCACGACCGTTCAGGCAGATTTGGACGTTGAAGGGGAACCAGGTCTGGATACGGGCGTTGAGCCAGCCGAACCGGGGATGCAGGAAGTACTTGTAGACGTGCAGGCAGTGGCGGGGACGGCGGCGGAAGCCGCGCTTGGCGGGATCGGCGTCGCGGTGGTACTCGAAGCTCATCGAGGGTTCCAGCGCGGTGAAGGTGCAAACGAGCCCCTCCGGGGTCGGATGCGGGGCGAGCAGTTCATGGGCCCGCGCCTCCTTGCGGATGCGGCTCGATTCCAGGTACTGCGTGGGACGCCCCAACGCGCGGGACTCATCCAGCGCCGCCTCCTTGATCCGGAGGCTCGTCTGCCGGGCGTACTCCTTGAAGTCGCGGCCCAGCACACCGGAGCGGCTGAGGAAGATGTCGAGTCCGTGGTCGCGCATCAGCGGCAGCAGCGAGCCGCGCAAGACGAGGCGATCGAAACCGGAGAGAACCCCCTTGACCTGCGAACCGAACCGCGTGAGAAACTCCTGCATGGCGTCCTCCTTGGCGCGCGAGTGGATCCCCCTACAGCACCACCCGTGCTACCCGAGCGAAGACGCCATTTCTACATCGGATGCGGGCAAAGCCCGCGCTGGGTGGCTCGTTGAGTGAGCGGTCAGGGGCCCGAAGGGGGAAGGGGGTTGCCTGGTTAGTTGCTCCCCGACGGCGGCGCGCCCCCCAGGCGTCGCCGACGTCAGTACGCTACTTAGCGTAGCGTAGTGGCCCCCCGATTTTTGTAAGTGCCTGATTTCCTTGGGTTCACCAAAAAGTCATCCGCGGAAACCCCGGGGGTCATCCGCGGAAACCCCGGGGGTCATCCGCGGAAACCATAGCAAGTGTCCAGTGGAATC
>CAYZNA010000580.1:0-2076 GCA_964478665.1 uncultured Anaerolineales bacterium | reverse complement strand
ACCTCGGTCGGTCTCTCACCGACTGGACGATGTGTCCTTGACTGGACACGCCGATCTGCCAGCGAAAGCGATAGAGTTCCAGGGCGGCCGTGGTTGGCAGCGCCGTCTTGGAGACGGTGGTCAAGACCCAGATCACTTCGCCTTGGCGCGTGCGTCCGGCGATGGCGCGGGCCGGAATCCAAGCGACCGCTTTGGCCGAGTCCCAGGTTTTGTGGCTCTTGGTGGGCGCTGGAGGTACTGGAATTAGAATATCTACCTCCATACCCCCGAGTTTGGGGACTTTTCGCTCTAGTTTTTTCAAATGGATTCGTTTCTGGCTGACGTCACAGGTTCGTAGCGTGACCGGATTCAGCCGCACCAAGATGTCCGCCCCAGCCGTCTTGGCCGCGTGCACGCCGCGGGCCGTGGCATAGGCGCGATCCCCCAAGACGACTTCGCCGGCCCGTAGGGGATGTCGCGCCAGTTTCTCCCCTCCTTCCTCCCCGGTCAACTCCACCGCGCGGAAGTCGCCGGTGGCCGGCTCCACCAGCACGTGGGCTCGCCACTGCACGGCCACCGGACCGGGACCATTGATCACGGTGGCATCTACCACTCGGAGCGGCCATGGCAACGCGTTTCGGCTGATCTGCTCTTGTAGTACTTGGCCCAGCACGTGCGCCAGCCAGGCCTCTGCTTCCCGCAGCCGATAAAACAAGCCCGGCCCCGTGATCGAGGCCAACTCCAGCGAGGTCGCCCAGGCCGCTACATCTTTCAGCGATAAATCGGAAACCGCATACGCCAACGCCATTCGCATCAACGCGGCCGCATCCGGCACGTTGCGACAACGCACCAGTGCGCTCAACGTCTTGGCCGACTCTTCGAGATCGGCAGGGAGAAGTGTCTGAACGTAGTCCCACTGCTCGGCGTGCAGAGGCAAAGGCTCCATGCCTAAGAGTAACCCGAACCCACCAAAATGACAATCCTTATTTTAACGCCTATGACCCGGCAACGGGTATCCCTACCGCGACCCTGCCCGCACTGCGGTCGGGCCACCCGGGCCGAACTTCCCGCCGAGGTGCGGGTCTCTGCTTTTGGGCCCCGTCTGGCCGGCCTGATCGCCTACCTGACGGTGGGACTGCGCATTCCGCGGCGGGGCGTGGAGCAACTGCTGGCGACCGCGCTGGGCATTGAGATCAGTGTCGGCAGCACCCAGAAGCTGATCGAGGATAGCCGTGAGGCGTTGGCGGCGGCCTGCCAGGAACTGGAACGGCAGTTACCCCAAGAGCCGGTGCTGAACAGCGATGAAACCGGCTGGCGCAGCATGGGAGAACGGCGCTGGCTGTGGGCGCTGGTAGCCAGTTCGTTCGTCTTCTTCACGGTGGCTGCCAGCCGCAGTTCCCAAGTGCTGATCCACCTGTTGGGAACCGTCTTTCCAGGGATTCTCTGCAGTGACCGCTTTGGAGCCTACCGGAAGTACCACAAAGGCCGGGCCCAGTTCTGTTGGGCCCATCTCAAACGGGATCTGCTGGGGATCCTGGAGTTCGCTCGCACGACCGATGCGGAACGGTTTTGCCGCGACGCCCTGGCGCTGGTTGCGCGCCTGTTCCGCCTCTGGCACCGCTTCCGCGGCGGCGGATTGGATCGCGCCGCGTTACTCCAAAAATCGATCCCGCTGCAAAAGCGCTTCTTCCGCTTATGCGAGCAACATCTCGACAGCAAGGATGAAGAGGTGCAGGTGCTGGCTACCGCCTTGTTTCAGCATTGCGACCGATTGTTTGCGTTCCTCGAACACCCCGGCGTGGAACCGACCAACAACAGCGCCGAGCGGGCGTTGCGTCATGCAGTGATCTGGCGCAAGGGCTCATTCGGGAACCAGAGCGCCAACGGCGAAGTAGCCACCGCCCGGCTGCTCACCGCGGCCCGGACCTCTGTGATACAACGCCGCAACGCATTGGAGTTTCTCACCGGCTCCGTGCGGCGGCGCCGGACCCGTCAGCCCGCCCTGTCGCTGCTGGAGCGGTAGAGGGGGGCTGAACGGTTACCCGCCGCAGTGCGGGCACGTCGGTCCCGCCGCTATCGTTTCGATGCGTGCGGCCT
>CAYZNA010000579.1:0-2083 GCA_964478665.1 uncultured Anaerolineales bacterium | reverse complement strand
TTCGCCGCCAGGGAGTGGCGTTTCGCAAGGACGATAATGCGTTTCTGGCGACTGCAGACCCGGAGGCGCTGCAAGCGGCTGCCGACAAGCTGAGCGCGTCCGTCATCGAGAAGCGCTTGAACTACCGGAGTTGGCTTCTCGCGCCCAAGTTTTCCGAGAAGGATCGCAAGGCCGTAAACCGGCGCCGTGACTACTCGATCAATCAGATCGAGTACTGCCGGAACTTCATCTTCAAGCGGAACTTCCCCATCCATAAGATTTTCGAGCGCTCCGGCGAGATGGGACTGTTCCGCCTGGCCGCCGACAAGGTGGCTCACATCTTCGGGGTGCGCGTAAGCAAGCCCTCATGGCCCTTCGGACCACCAATAGTCATGAAATCGGGCGCGATTCGGCTCTATGCTGCAAGATGGCGTGGCCCGCGGACGAGGTCGATACCGCTTTGGAGTAGTTGAGTCCGTAAGCAAGCCTGATCCGGAACGCGCGTTTGAACCAATGAGTGTGCGCGGTGTCTTTCCGCAAGGGGGGGCTGTAGCACGAGAGGGTGCGTATCTGTTTTTCCGTGCGTTCTCCGCTTCCACGCCGGAAGGGCCAAACGATGTCTCATACGATTGCCGCGATCGACGTGCATAAGAGGCTTTTGGTGGTAGTGGCGGCCGATGCCAGCGAGCCGACAAAGATCTTGCAGTCGCGCCGGTTTGGCGCGGGTAGGGCCGAGTTGCACAACCTGGCCTGCTGGCTGGATCAGATGCAAGTCCAGGAGGCGGTGATGGAGTCCACCGCACAGTACTGGAAGCCGGTGTGGCTGCAATTGGAAGGACAGGTGAGACTGCACTTGGCGCAGGCGCAGTCCAATCGTGCCCCCAAGGGGCGCAAGTCCGATCTGGCCGATGCCAAACGCCTGCTACGGCGATTTGTGGCCGGCGAGCTGTTTCTGAGCTTCGTGCCGGATCCCGAGCAGCGGTCGTGGCGTCTGGTGACGCGGTCGCGCCTGCAACTGATTCGTGAGCGGGTGCAGTTGCAGAACCAGTTGGAGAGCCTGCTGGAAGAGGGACGGATCAAGCTGTCCTCGGTGATCACCGATCTGCTGGGCGCCAGTGGCCGGCGTATCCTGCGCGCCATAGCCGAAGGTGAGAACGACCCCAGCAAGCTGTCCGAACTCGGCGACAAGAATCTGAAGTGCGGCAAGGACGCACTGGCTGATGCTCTGACGGGCTCGATGAACCAGATCCATCGGAAGGTGCTCAGCCAGCACCTGAAGCGCATTGAACTGCTGGACGATCAAATAGAAGAACTCAACAAGCTGTGCGCCACCGGGATGCAGGCGCATCAGGCTGCGGTGATGCGGCTCATCGAGGTGCCCGGCATCGGCGCCGAGGCAGCTCAGGAGCTGATCGCCGAGATCGGACCCACAGCGGTGGCATTTCCATCGGCGGCGCAACTGGCCTCCTGGATCGGCGTCTGCCCGGGTTCGACCGAGAGCGCCAATGAGAACCAATCCGGCCGCTGCGCCAAGGGCAACCGATTCCTGCGACGGGTGCTGTGCCAGGCTGCACAGGCTGCCGTGAGGACTAACAACAGCTACCTGCAATCGGTCTTCAAACGTCTGGTTGTCCGTCTCGGATATACCAAGGCGATCTGGGCCATCGCCCACCGGCTGTGCCGCATTATATGGAAGATCCTACATCAAGGTGCATCCTTTATCGAACACGGAGAGGCCATCAACCCCAAAGCCGTCCAGCGCTGCATCAACCACCATCTCAAGGCACTGCGCAGGCTCGGCTACAAGATTGCTGACACGCCCGCGGGTACTGCCTCACAAGCCCCTGCTATCGCCGCGGGCCTGTGATTTCGAGGGAGCGGCAGGCCTGCGCCCCAGCGCGGCCGTCTACGCCGCGGGATTTGATTCGCAAGGGAAACCGGTCGGCGTGCTGGAGGCGCACTGACCCGCCCCAGGCAGGTTCTCGCCTGGAGATGGAGAAGATGGAGAGGTCATGAAACAAACAGAGAAATTCTCATTCCACTCGGTTATGTTCTGGCTTGTGGCGGCGCTAGTAGCGGTTCCTACCGTGTCGCCGCAAGGGAG
>CAYZNA010000578.1:0-2098 GCA_964478665.1 uncultured Anaerolineales bacterium | reverse complement strand
AGCCGGCTTCGGTCGGGGCGGCTGGATTGGCGACGTTGAGGATGCGCAGGCCGTCGCCGCCATCGGCCACGTAAGCGTAATCGCCGGAAACGGCCACTGCCTGGGCAAACCCCTGCGTGTCGTAAGAACCCGCTGAAGTCGGGCTGACCGGATTAGACACATTGATGAGCCTCAGGCCGCCAGCGCCGGAAGCCAGGTAGGCGTAATTCCCGACCACTTCGATCACATAGGCATAGTTCCCATTCTACCGGGACGGCGTTCGATTATCAGAATCTTCTAATCTGCGGATGTGCGCTGAGCAGAAATTTTTCGAGCGCACGCGCGTGTTAAGTAGTAGTAGGTGAGGGAGACTTTGCGCCTGACGGACGAAGAACTGGTGGCCCGCCACCTGGGCGGCGACCCGGATGCCTTCGCCGAACTGGTCGCACGCTACACAAACCGGCTATTTAACCTGGCGTACCGCTTCACCGGGGACCCGGTCGAGGCGGAGGATATCGCCCAGGAGACGTTCCTGCGCGCCTACGCTGCCCTGCCGCGGTCACGCGCCGGCGCGCCCTTCAAGCCCTGGTTGTTTCAGATCGCGGTGAACTTGTGCCGCGACCGCGCCCGCCGGAAACGGTCGGTGACATTCACCGCACTGGAAGGCGGTGAGGCGGAGGGCGATTCGTCCGTGGACGATATCCCGGACGAGGCGCCTCTGCCGCTCGAGTTGGCGGAAGCGCACGACGTGTCCGCGGCATTGCAGCGGGCGCTGATGGCGCTGCCGGAAGCCGAGAGGGTGCTGCTCACCCTGCGGTACAACGAAGAGCTTTCGTATGACGAAATCGGGCAGTTGTTGGGCTTGCCGTCGGCAACCATCGGCGTGCGCCTGTTCCGGGCTAAACTCCGGCTGCGGGCGGCCCTGGCTGAGGCCGCGGGGGTGGACTATGACCGAACACCTTGATGTGCTCGCCCTGGAGGCGTATGTCGAAGGGCAGGTGTCCTTTGAGCAGAGGCAGCGTGCGGAAGCGCACCTGGCCGATTGCCCGGCGTGCCGGGCGCGGGTTGCGCGGCATGAGCCGCTCACTGCCCTGGCGGTTCGCCTGCCCGTAGAACCCGCGCCCCCGGAACTGGCCGCGCGCATCGTGCGCGCCTTAGCCGCGCGCCAGCACAGTCGGGGGGCCGGTCCGCTGACGCTGGCCTGTGTGCTCCTGGGCCTGGCGCTGGTGCTGGTCTCGTTGCCCGAAGTGGCGGCTTCCCTCTCCGATGTGCTGAGGGCGTTTGGGGCCAGTGACCTGACGCCGCTGGTCAGCGGATTCGTAGCCACGCCCGTAGAGACCTTTGTGGCCTGGCTGGAGGCTGGGATGACGTGGCATGCCTCGCTCACCGAGAGTGTGGGCGCGGCGTTCCTGTTGGGCGTCGTCCTGCTGGCGGCGGCGGCCTTCGGCGGGCTGGTCCAGATGCTGCGGGCGGCTTCGCCCCAGCGTTTCTCGAATTGAAAGGTGATCTATGTCCTTGCGAACGGTTGCGGTAGTGGGCGTCGTCATAGTTGTCTGCCTGGCTGTGCTGGCGGCCTCGGCCCTGGCCCAGCAGCAGTTGGCGGCGACGTTCGGCTTCCTGCGCGACCCCGAACTCTCCCGCTTCCTGGGTTTCTTTGGCCGGAGGAGTTTCTTCCCGGGGGAGCTGTTCCGCCGGCAGCTGGCTGGCTGGCGCGAAGTGGTCGCCGCCTTTGCTTCGTACGCTTTCCTGTTCCTGGCCGGCATGCTGACCCTGTTTGCCTTCCCGCGCCAGATGCGCCTGGTGCGGGACGCCTTTGGACATGGAGCGGGCAGCCAACTCCAGTTGCTCGGCATCGGCGCCGCCGCCGCCCTGGCGCTGGCGCTGCTGGCAGTACTCGGGTTCTTCAGCCTGATCGTGTTCCCTCTCGCCCTGGTCCCGCTCCTCATCCTGGTGTTGCTGGCCTGGGCCGGCATGGTGGCGCTGGCGTCGTCCCTGGGACAGGCCATCGGCCACTGGGCCGGACTGGCGCGCTCGTCGCCGGTCTTTGACCTGGCGCTCGGCACGCTCGTGCTCTTCACCCTCGGGCGCATCCCCATCGCCGGCGGCGTCCTCACCGCCC
>CAYZNA010000577.1:0-2104 GCA_964478665.1 uncultured Anaerolineales bacterium | reverse complement strand
GCGGGAGGCGGCCTGCGACATGCTGAAGAACGGCGGCTATCAGGCGGACATCGGCGCCAACAACGTCTTCGGCCACAAACCGGACGCCATCGCGGGCATCTACCCGCGTCTCAACGCCGAGCTGTGCCGCGCCTGCCGCACCCGCATCTTCCGCGAGTGCCGCGACGCCCTGCCGGACGGCTCGCCCCGTCCCGAGGAGGAACGCATCGCCCCGGTGGTCGAGACCCCGGCCTTCAAGCGCCTCACCGACATCGTCACCCGCACCGGCGACGACGGCACCACGGGGCTGGCCAACGGCGTGCGCCTGGACAAGCACCATCCCCGCATCACCGCCATCGGCGAGGTGGACGAGCTGAACAGCGCCCTGGGCGTACTGCTCACCCAGCCCCTGGACGCCAACCTACGGGGCCTGCTCACCGACATCCAGCACGATCTGTTCAACCTGGGGGCGGAACTGGCCTGGCCGGAGCAGGAAATCCTCCACGCCGACGCCCTGCTGCGCCTGGAAGATGCCGTGGCCCGGCTCAATCACGTCCTGCCGCCGCTGACGGAGTTCGTGCTGCCCGGCGGTACGCCCGCCGCCGCCCAGGCCCACATCTGCCGCACCGTGTGCCGCCGCGCTGAACGGGCCCTTATCCGGCTGGCGGGGCAGGAACTGCTGTCCACCCGCCCGGCCCAGTACCTGAACCGGCTGTCGGACCTGATGTTCGTGCTCTCCCGCACCCTCAATCGCAAGGCGGGGCAGGCGGAACCGGTTTGGAAGGGGCGCTAGTAGCTTTGTGAGGTTTCACACTGACCGGACCATGCTATCCAGAGATAACCGATCTCGTTAATTCTCCCGCGCCCTCGCCATGGCCATCACCACCGATCCCCTGCTTGCGTTGCTGGCCATCAATGATGGTTACACCACCTCGCGCTGGAATTTCGATAACGCGGTGGGTACGCCCTATTGGGCGCCGGGCGGCGTCGGCACATCCGCCAATGTCAGCTACAGCTTCCTCACCAGCGTCCCCGGCTACTACGCCAGCTACGGCGAGACCATCAGCGGGTTCTCCGCCTTCAATGCCGCCCAGATGGACTCCGCCCGCGCCGCATTGGCCGAGATATCCGCCGTGGCCAACATCACCTTCCAGGAGGTGGGCGGGGTAGGGGACATCACCTTCGGCCTGAATACCCAGAGCGGCTCCTCCGGCTACTCCTACTACCCGTACTACGGGTATTACTACTACACCGCCAGCGGCAACATCGCCAGCGTGGAGGCGGTGGACATCGGCGGCGACGTCTGGATGGCCAACAGCACCACGGGCTACTCCACCGGCGGCTTCGGCCAGTTTGTTCAGAGTCTCGGCGTTCCAGGGCATCAGGGGCTTGTCCACCCCGCGGTATTCCGTGCCCGCGGCGCCCAACAGCAGGCAGATCAGCCCGGAAGGACCCAGATACATGTGGCCGGCCGAGATCATGGCCGTCTTCTCCGAGTCGTAAATCTCTTCGAGCTGGGCCCCCATGGAGCGCTGGGTGTCGTCTTTGTAGATTTCCACCAGATGGCGAGCGCCGGGACCCTGCAGCTTGACAGCGGCGTCCACGTTTTCGCTGGACTGGGAGTTGGCGTTCATGCCGCCCAGGATGACCTGCTCGCCAACCCGGAAGAGCTTCTGGTGCATCAGGTTCTCGTCACCGATCTCGCGCTCCACCGGAAAGAGCGTCAGACCGATGTTTTTCCCCCGGTCGGCCGCGTCCAACAGACAGTAGGCGGTATAGAGCTTCTTGGCCAGCTCGGTGGCATACATGTTGCCGCCCTGCCGGTCCGTGGTGATGCGCCCCGGGTCCAGGTTGACCCGCACCTTGCAGCCGGCGTCGCTGGCGTCTACCAGCTTGCTCAACATGGTGCGGCTGGTCAACTCGTAATACTGGACGTCGACTTCCTGGGGGGTCTGGCCGGCTTTGGCACTGGCGGTGGCGTCGCTGAGCATCTTCATCTTCTTGGTAGCAACAGAGATAACTGCAACTTTGACTCTTGGCGACTCGCTTCTTGCTTCCTGAGCCTTAACAAGCACTTTAATGGCTAGTTTGGTCACAGTGTCAAGGTCCAAGTTTTCATTGTAAT
>CAYZNA010000576.1:0-2109 GCA_964478665.1 uncultured Anaerolineales bacterium | reverse complement strand
ACCCTGTCGAGCCATTCCTTCCGGCACTCAACCGGCAGACTCTGCACCGCGCGCACTACTTCGAGCAGCGTGACCGGCACAGAGGCGATCAACTGCCCATCCTCGCGCGAAACCGCCCGATACACTGCAGAAACCTCGGCCAGAGCGTGTGTTTCTTGCGCCTGTTCCGCCCGGGCGCCCGCCGCAGGCTGACCGTGTACGGGGGGCGGGCCACGCCGTTTTCCGTCACAATCCCGGTCAGACAGGCGGGCCGAGCAATTCCGCCAGGTCACTGTAATTGTACGGCGGTCGGCAGCGCACGGCGTAAACACCCACACTCGAGTCTTCCTCATCAATCGCGTACACAACGCGCCAGTCGTCAATGCGAATCCGCCGCAGTTCCAGCGTTGTCCCCTCCGGCGACGTGAGTGGCCGGCTGTTGTTCGGGCGAGGCTGGTCGGCCAGCGCCGCGACGGCGCGACGGACTCGCTGCCGGACGTTGCCGGGCATGTCCAGAATCTCACCGCGGGCGCACGCCTCCACCCACACCCGATACAGACTCATGCCGCGTCCAACTCCCGCTCGACCTGCTCCCATTGCGTCCAGCCCCACTTGCTCTTCCAGTTTCTCAGCCGTTCGCGGGCCAACTGAACGTCCTCCCACTCCTCCAGCCAGTCCAGCAAAGCCTCCCATGCGTCAATGTCCAGCAGGGCCGCTGTGGGTCTCCCTTCAGTGTTAACCACAAACTGCGCGTTCTGGAGAACCGCTACGATTGATGTCATCTCAACCTCCCTTCCACCGCCCGCCGCAGGCTGACCGTGTACGGGGGGCGGGCCACGCCGTTCTCGGTCACGATCCCCGTCACGTAGCGGTGCGGCGTCACGTCAAAGGCCGGGTTGCGGGCCGAGATGCCCTGCGGCGCCACCGGCTGGCCCTCGAACTCCAGCCCCAGCACCTCTTCCGCCCCGCGCTCCTCGATGGGAATCCGGTCCCCGGTCGCCAGACTCAGGTCCACCGTGGAGGTGGGCGCCACCGAATAAAACGGCACCCCGTTCTCGCGCGCCAGCACCGCCACCTGATACGTGCCGATCTTGTTGGCCACGTCGCCGTTGGCCGCCACCCGGTCGGCGCCCACCAGCACGGCCTGCACCTCGCCCCGGCGCATAAAATAGCCGGCGGCGCTGTCGGCAATCAAATCGAACGACACCCCCAACTGCTTCAACTCCCACGCCGTCAGCCGCGCCCCTTGCAGCCGGGGCCGGGTCTCGTCCACCAGCACGTGCAGCCGCTTGCCGGCCTCGTGGGCCGCGCGGATCACCCCCAGCGCCGTCCCGTAGTCCACCGTGGCCAGCGCACCGGTGTTGCAGTGGTGCAGCACCGTATCGCCATCCTGCAGCAGCGCCGCCCCGTGCGCCCCCATGCGCCGGTTGATCTCCACGTCCTCGTCGGCCAACCGCTGCGCCTCCGCCAGCAGCGCCGCCCGCACCGACGCGGCGTCCGCCAGCGCCCCCTCCCGCGCCACGCGCAGCAGCCGGTCCAGCGCCCAGCCCAGGTTGACCGCCGTGGGACGAGCGCGGCGCAGCACCACCGCCGCCGAGTCCAGTTCCCCCAATAACGCCGTCCGGTCGCTCGCGCGGCACTGGAATCCGGCCAGCGCCAGGCCAAAAGCCGCCGCCGCACCGATGGCCGGAGCGCCGCGCACCACCATCTCGGTGATTGCCCGGGCCACGTCGCGGTAATCCCCAAACTCCACAATCTCGAACCGCGCCGGCAGGGCGCGCTGGTCAATCAACCGCAGCGTCCCGCGCTCGCTATTCCACTCCACCGTGCGCATAAGCTGCCCCCGGCAAACACAAAAAACGCCCTCGGGAAGAGAGCGCCGGCCCATACCACGCTGCGCAAATGGTAACATGCCGCCAACAAAAGGTCAATGAAAGCGGCTGTGGTATCATCGCGCCACTATGCGACGACACCCCCTCCCCGGCCTGATTCTGCTCCTCAGCCTTTCCCTCGCCTGCAACCTGATCCTGCGCCCGACCCCGGGCGGGGGCGACTCGCCGAGTCGCCCCTACGTCGCCCCCCCCCCCCCACCCCCCCCCCCCCCCCCCCCCCCCCCCCCCCCCCCCCCCC
>CAYZNA010000575.1:0-2111 GCA_964478665.1 uncultured Anaerolineales bacterium | reverse complement strand
ATACCCCCCCCCTCGCTCGCCTTCTATGGGCCGGAAGATGCCCAGGTTGGTGCAAGATGAAAACGATCCACTTGACGCCGCCGCAGCGGCAAGGAATCGAACGCCGCCGCCACGACACGCCAAACAAACACATCTATGAGCGTCTCTCGGCTGTCCTCTGGATCGCCGACGGCAAGAGCCGGTCCGACGTGGCCCAGCTTCTTGGCCGGAGCGTGCGTCAGCTCTCGGAGTGGCTGCGCATCTTTCGCAATGCTGGGCTGGAAGCCCTCTGCACACTCCATCACCAAGGCGACAAGGGAAACCTGTCCGCCGCACAGATCGAGCAACTCAAGCAGGAGATTAGCACGGGACGCTTCCGCAATGCGGACCAAATCCGACTCTGGATTGAGGAGACTTTCGGCGTCCCGTATTCCCCCAGCGGCGTCAAGGACCTGTTGCGTCGCCACGGCGTGAGTTATCACAAGGTGACCGGCTTTTTGTGGAAAGCCAATCCGCAGAAGCAACGCGAGTTCGTCGAAAAATACCACCGGCAGCGGGGCGCGGCCAAGCGACCCGATGCGCGGCGAACGCGGTTCTATTTCGTCGATGCCTGTCATCCGATCTGGGGGCTGGATCTGGTGTATTCCTGCTGGTTATTGCTGGGTCAGCGTTTCCTGGCGGGCATGGGCAGCGGCCGCAAGCGGCTGAATATCTTGGGGGCCTATTGCCCCGAGGATCAGGAGTACCTGGATCTGCGTCTGACGCGGGACAACAGCAACGGGGAACAGTTCGTCAACCTGCTGCGTTTGCTGCGAGAACGGCATCCGGAAGTGGAACGGTTTGTGTTGTACGTGGATGGGGCCAAGTATTTCATGGCGCCGGTGGTGAAAGAATGGTTGCGTCGTCATCCGGAGTTCCATCGGGAGCCGCTGCCAGCCTACTCGCCGAACCTGAACCTGATCGAGCGGTTGTGGAAGTTTCTGCGGAAGCGGGCCTTGAGCCGTTGGCACAAGAGCTTTGAGGCGATGCAAGCGGCGGTGTCGGAAGTACTGGATCACTTGTCCGACTACCGTAGTGAGTTAGCCACATTGATGACGGAGAATTTTGCCATAGTTCCGGAGCAAGCGATTCCCGTGGCCTACCGCGAGGTCGCCTGAGTGAAACCGGACGATATGAGGAGACAGGAAAGAGCAAGCTCGGTTCCCTTTCTGTAGAGTTCGTTCGTTTAACACTGCACCAACTGACAACCAAACAAGGGCATACGAGGCATAACGAGCTATTGAGTAATTCAATACAAGAGAAGGCGTTTCTGGAACGGCGACCGTATACGAAGTCGTCTGGGAAGAGGCCCAAGTGGTGCGGCAGATCTTCACCTGGGTGGGGCAGGAGCGGTTGTCGTTGGCGGAGGTACGCCGACGCTTGCACGAGGGCGGGGTGCCGACGCGCACGGGCAAGGCCTGGTGGGACCGGGCCGCCTTGGCCTACTGGTTGCGTAATCCGGCCTACCAAGGCCAGGCCGCTTTCGGCAAGACGCGGGTGGGCGAGCGACGCCCGCAACTGCGGCCCCGGCGCGGGGCGGCGGCGCAACCGCGTCGGCCGTATTCGGTCTACCGGGACGGTACGCAGCCGATCGCCATCGCGGTGCCGGCGCTGGTGAGCGCGGCGCTGTTCGCGGCCGTGGCCGAGCCGTTGGCGGCGAATAGGCAGAGGCACCGGCGTGGCGTCGGCGGTCCGCGGCACTTGCTGCAAGGGCTGCTGGTCTGTGGGCGTTGTGGCTACGCCTGGGGCGGCCAGCCCCATTACGCCGTGTCAGCGCGCGGCCAGGAGTACCGCTATAATTACTACCGCTGCAGTGGTAGAATGCGGCGTGTGGAGGTCGCGGGCGCGCCGCGCTGCCCCAGCAAGCCGCTGCGCGGTCCGGAACTGGAAGAGGCGGTGTGGCAGGACGTCTGCCAGTTGTTGCGTGACCCGAGCAGGATCGAAGCCGAGTAGGAGCGACGTTGGCGCGGGCAAAAGTCGGAGGCGGAGACCGCGGGCAGTCCGTTGCTAGCGAGCCGGGTGACGCAGTTGCAGCGTGGCCTGGCGCGGTTGATCGATGCCTATCCGGACGGCTTGCTGGAGAAGGAGGAGTT
>CAYZNA010000574.1:0-2117 GCA_964478665.1 uncultured Anaerolineales bacterium | reverse complement strand
GGGACCTGTCCCCGAGAGTGGCAATCGGGGACCGGCCATTCGGCTCACCCGGCGCCAACTTTACGGGCTGATCGCTGGCAATATGCTGCTGGTGGCCGGACTGGTTGCCGTAGTCATCGCGGCCCTGCACACCGCCCCGCCCCCACCCAACCCGGCCACGCAAGCTGCAATTCGCAATCCCCAATCCGCAATCCCCAATCCCCGGTCCCCGTTCGGCATTAACGTCACCGCCGAGAGCGGCCCTACCCACACGCCGCCGCCCAACCTGCTGGCGGAGGGCGGCGTGGTGGCCTTTGCCCTGCGCCGGGACGGACACAGCAACCTGTGGGCCTGGCCCCTGGGGAGCGATCAGCCAATGCGCCTGACCGCCGGCCCGTGGGACGACACCACCCCTGCCCTCAGCCCCGACGGCCAGCGCCTGGCCTTTGCCTCCGACCGCGACGGCTATACCGGCCTGTACTTGCTCGACCTGGCCGGCGGGGAAGTGCAACGCCTGACCCGCCGGCCGGGCTTCGACGCCCACCCGGCGTGGTCGCCGGACGGCGTGTGGCTGGCCTACGAATCCTATCGCGACAACAACCTTGACCTGTACATCGTCCGGGCCGACCCGCAGGCCAGCGGCCCCGGCAGCCCGGCCGACCCCATCCGCCTGACCGTGGACCCGGCCCAGGACTACGCTCCCACCTGGTCGCCGGCCGGGCGGCGGATCGCCTTCATCTCCACCCGCGCCGGCCAGCCCCCGACCGCAACAATCGGGGGCCAGCCCGACATCTGGCTGGTAAGCCAGAACAACCCGGACGAGCGGCTGGCCGCCAACCTGACCAACAGCCCGCAGGTGCAGGAGAACAACCCGGCCTACAGCCCCGATGGCAAGCTGCTGGCCTTCACCGCCGACAACGACAACCTGAGCCTGATCTACACCCTGGCGCTGGCCGGCGGGGACGCCGCGCCCCGCCTGGTGAGCCAGGGCGAGTACCCGGCGTGGAGTCCGGACGGCGGCGTCATCGCCAGCGCCTTTCAGTTGGAGGGCGGGTCGTACCTAGCCGCCAACCGGCTGGCCGCCCCGGCCCTGGCCCCCTCCGCGCTGCCGGTCCCGGGCCTGCTGGGGCGGATCACGTGGGCGGAAGCCCGCCTGCCCGCCAGCCCCGGCGGCGCGCTGGCCCGGGCGGCCGAATACGCCGACCCGCCTCTATACCAGACCGCCCTCACCGCCCCCGCTGGCCGCTCCGACGCACCCTCCAACCTCGTGCCGCTGCCGGACGTGCAGGCCCCGGATCCCCGGCTGAGCGACGCGGTAGACGAGTCGTTCAACGCCCTGCGCCGCCGGGTGATTCAGCAGGCCGGCTGGGACTTTCTGGGCAACCTGGACAGCGCTTTTGCGGCTTTGCATGACCCGCTGCCGCCCGCCGCCGGGGCCTCCGAATGGCTGCGCACCGGGCGGGCCTTCGCCTTCAGCCAGTCAGCCGTCTCTGCCGGCTGGGTGCAGGTGCTGCGCGAAGATCGCGGCTACCAGACCTTCTGGCGGGTGTACCTGCTGGCCCGCGCCCAGGATGGCTCGGCCGGTGAGCCGCTGCGCCGCCCGCCGTGGAACTTTCAACTGCGCTACTCCGGCGACCCGGTGGCCTTCGACAACGGCGGCGCCTACCGCACCGACATCCCCGGCGGCTATTACGTGGACTTCACCCAACTGGCGGCCGGCTACGGCTGGGAGCGCGTCCCGGCCGGGAGCAACTGGCGCTCGTACTACCCGGCAGCGCTGTTCTGGGAATTTCACAACAGCGGCGATCTGGCCTGGTACGAGGCCATGCGCCAGCTTTACCCGCCCGGACAACTGGTCACCCCCACCCCCTTCTTCTCCCCCACGCCGACCCCCGACCCGCACCCCGTGGCCCACCCGCACGCCCTACCCCACCTGGACTCCGCGCCCCAGCCGCACCCCCACCCCGACCCGCACGCCCACGCCCACCATCACGCTGACCCCCACCGCCGCAATGCGGAATGATGAATGACCGCTTCGCGTGATGAATGGCGGATCCCTTCGGTAACGGCGAAGCGCAGGCAACGGCTACCCGGCGGCCCGCGCACCGCATTCCCCATTCCGCATTCCGCATTCCGCA
>CAYZNA010000573.1:0-2133 GCA_964478665.1 uncultured Anaerolineales bacterium | reverse complement strand
CGGCCAGACGACGCTTACCGGCCGGGGGATGGGAATGGGGCCGGCACTCCGGGCACCGCACTTGCCCTCCGCGCCGACTCTGGCTATCATAGCGGGCGTACTCACTCCGCGTTCACTGGAGGCAAACATGACCCTCAAAGAACCAACCCTGCCGCCCCTGCATCTCGTCCGGCCCCGCCTTCGCAAACTGCCGGTTGCCCGGCCTCTGCCCCCGCTGGAAAACGGCGACCGGCTGACACGGCGCGAGTTCGAGCGGCGTTACCAGGCCCGACCCGACCTGAAGAAGGCCGAATTGATCGAAGGAGTTGTTTACATGCCATCACCGGTGCATTTTCAGGCCCACAGCGAGCCGCACGCCGTTGTCATTACGTGGCTTGGGGTGTATCTCTCCGCCACTCCCGGCCTGCGGCTGGGCGACAACGCCACCGTCCGGCTGGACGCCGACAACGAGGTCCAACCGGACGCGCTGTTGCGACTGAAACCGGCGCAGGGCGGTAAGTCGCGCCTCGGCGACGACGACTTTGTGGAAGGCGCGCCGGAACTGGTGGTCGAGGTGGCAGCCAGCAGCGCCTCCACCGACCTGCACGACAAGCTCAAGGTCTACCGCCGCAACGGTGTGCTGGAGTATCTGGTCTGGCAGTCGTACGACCAGCGCGTGGACTGGTTCAGCCTGCAGGAGGGCGAGTACCTGCCGCTGGCCGCCGGCGAAGACGGCGTGATCCGCAGCCGGGTATTCCCCGGCCTGTGGCTGGCGACGCAGGCGCTGCTGGAGGGCGACCTGGCCGCGCTGCTGGCCGAACTGCAAAAGGGACTGGCCTCCGAAGAACACGCCGCCTTCGCCCGGAAACTGGCGGAGACCGGCGCATGACCCTCACCCGCCCCGCCCCCTTCGACCGCGCGGCCGAAAACTACGACCAGACCCGCGGCTTCCCGCCCGGCATCGCCGATCTGGTGGGCGACGCTGCGCTCGAGATTCTGGGCGCCGGCCGGCGGGTGCTGGAAGTGGGGATCGGCACCGGGCGAGTTGCGAAGCCGCTGCTGGCGCGCGGCCTCCACGTAACCGGCGTGGACCTTGCCCGCCGGATGATGGCGCGCCTGCTGGAGAGCCTGCCGCCGGGCGTGGCCCCCCCGGACCTGATCGAGGGCGAGGCCGCCCGCCTGCCGCTGGCCCCTGGCGTCTTCGACGCGGTGATCTCGGTGCACGTCTTCCACCTCGTCGCCGGCTGGCGCGCCGCGCTGCGCGAGACCCGCCGCGTGCTCAAGCCGGGTGGCGCCTTCCTCACCGGCTACGACTGGCGCCCGCCCGGCGCCCCCGGCACGCTGGTTTTCGAACGCTGGCGCGAGATCGTGCGCGCCAACGGGCTGGACGACCACCACCCCGGCACAAATGACTTTTCCGACATCAAAAGCGCGCTGCTCGAGATGGGCGCGCAGATGCAGGAATGGTCCGTGGGCGAATGGACCCGCACGCGCACCCCGGCCCAATATCTGGAGTCCATCGAGCATCGCACGTGGTCGTCTACCTGGGGCGTGCCCGACGACTTCTTCCCGCGCTGCCTGGCCGAGCTGCGCGCCTGGACAGAGCAACGCTTCGGCTCACTGGAGCGCGAGCTCCCCACGCCACACCACTTCATCTGGCAGCGTTTCATCTGGTAGTCAGAAGACAGCCACGAGCCGCCAACTGCCAACTACCAGCCGCCAACTGCCAACCGCCAGCCGCAATCCACATTCCGCATTCCCAGGAGGTCAACCATGAACGGCCTGATGATGGACTACCAACTCACCCTTACACCCTTGTTGGAGCGCGCCCGGCGGCTGTTCCCTGAGAAACAAGTGGTCACCAAAGCCGGCCCCGGCCTGGAGCGCTTCACCTATGCCCAGATCGCCGACCGTGCGGGGCGGCTGGCCGGCGCGCTGGAGAAGCTCGGCGTGCGGCGCGGCGACCGGGTGGCCACTTTCGCCTGGAATAATTGTCTTCATCGAGGCCGTGCCCAAGACAAGTGTGGGTAAGTTCGACAAAAAACTGCTGCGAAGCCAGTTCAAGGACTATCCGCTGCCGGAGCGCTAACCGCCGCGTGACTGCTCAGCCTCACCCCCCGGCCCCCTCTCCCGACCGCAAAGAGCGCGGTCGGG
>CAYZNA010000572.1:0-2138 GCA_964478665.1 uncultured Anaerolineales bacterium | reverse complement strand
TCCCAGGCGCGGATAAAGGCCACGAGTTGGGAGACTTGCTCGTCGGTGAACGGGCCGCCAAACGCCTGCCCCCAGGCCGGCATCACTGTCCCCGGCACGCCCGTGCGGATCAGGCTGAACAGCGTTTCGTCGGCGGTCATTTTGAGCAGTTCCCGCGAGTTAAGCGTCGGCCCTACCAGGCCTTCGCCGTTCCCACCGTGACAGGCGGCGCAGTTGTCCGTATATAAGTTGCGCCCTGCTGCCTGCGCCGCAGACAGATCGGCGGCCTCGACGGCCTGAATGCGTTTCGGCTCACCCAACATGTGCACCTGAAAGACGATCAGGATCGCCAGCGTCAGGCCGAGGCCGGCGGTTATGAAGGGGGTGTAGTTTTCTCGTGGTCGCATCGGCATCCCTCAGTCTGGGTAGAACGCCTGCGAGGCCTCAAACGCCTGGCGGGTGATGGGCCGGCTGGTGTCCACGACCAGGTTGCCGTCCTTCAGGCTCACCGGAAAAATATCCAGTGGTCGGGGCGCCGGGCCGCCGATAATCTCTCCCCGGCGGTCGAACAACGAACTGTGACAAGGGCAATGAAACTGGCCTTCGTCTTCCCGCCAGGGGACGGTACAGCCCAGATGCGTGCAGCGTTGCCACAGCGCCAGCACGCCGCCATCTTCCAGCCGGGAGATGAACAGGCGGCCCTGCCGGATGTGGCTCACGGTGCCAGGCGCGAATTCCTCCAGCGCACCGGCCACCACCTCGCCGCCGAAAGCGCCCGGGTCCGCGCGCGGCTTGAAGAACTGGAACAGCGCCGCGCCCGCCTGCCCGAACAGCCCGACGAGCGAAGCGCCCCACAGCCAACCAAGGAACTCACGCCGGGAAAGGATGTTCTTCTTTTGAGTAGTCATACTTGCCCTCATTGATGATTGCAGATTGCAGATTTCTCAATCAGCAATCTGCAATCTGCAATCAGAGTCCGTCCCACGGGTTGTATCCATCCGGCATCTGCCACGGCCAATACAACTTGAAGCCCGGCCCGCGAAACAGAAAACCGCTCACAGTGAACACGATGGCCGAGATGAACATGACCGTGAACAGCACAAGCATTAGTTCGCGGATGTCGGCCTTCCGTCGCCAAAGGGCGAGCGCCGGCAGCCCGACCAGCACGGCGAGGATAGCGGCGGGCAGCAGCCACTGGCTCACCCACGGCGGCGCAACCGCGCGCAACAATTCACGCAGGCTGAACAGGTTGTCCAACACAATATAAGCGGGCATGACGATCGCCGTGTACAGGGCCGTCCAGCCCACAATCCGCCTCCCGTGCGCCGACGCACACCACACGCCGACACCCGCGCGGGAGTGATCCAGGTACGGCAGCGCCACTAGAAAGAGAACCAGCGCCGTCGGGATGATCACCCCCGCCAACGTTGGATGCATGTGTTCCAGCAGTTCCTGCAGGCCGATGAAGTACCACGGGGCTTTGGCCGGGTCGGTGGTGACGAGCGGGTTGGCGATGGTTTCCAGCGGCGCTTGCTTGACGAGCGAGAACAAAAAGACCGCCAGCGTCACCCCCAGCAGCAACACCACTTCCCACAGCAGCACGACCGGGAAGGAGAACACGGTATCTTCCGGCCCTTTGCCCACCAGCGGACTCTCGCCGCGCACCACTTCGACCAGCGCGTAGGTCTTGCCGGAGTGTTTGGGAAAGATCTGGTCGGAGACCGGGGTTGGATCAGTCACTTATTTCTCCTCGGTGCTGTCGTTCGCCGCCAATCCGCCATCCTTGCGCACCCGCCAAAGATGCAGTGAAACGAGCAGTGTAATGGCCAGCGGCAGGAAGGCGATGTGCAGGGTGTAGAAACGGATGAGAGCATTCTGGCCTACCTCGGTTCCGCCGAGTAGGATTTCGCGCGTGGCCGGGCCGGCGACCGGCGCATAACCGGCGATGTTCGTGCCGACAGTGATGGCCCAGAACGCCAGCTGATCCCAGGGCAACAGGTAGCCGGTGAAACTCGCGCCGAGGGTGAGCACCAACAGCACCACGCCGACGATCCAGTTGAACTCGCGCGGCGGCTTGTAAGCCCCAGTGTAAAAGACCCGCGCCAAGTGCAGGATCACGTCCAGCACCATTGCGTGCGCCGACCAGCGGTGCATGTTCC
>CAYZNA010000571.1:0-2152 GCA_964478665.1 uncultured Anaerolineales bacterium | reverse complement strand
GGTCGGGGGAGGGGTCAGGGGAGAGGTGGCCCGCCCCGAAAATGAAATGCACCCGCAACGACTGCATCCGGCGCTTCGAGCTATAATCCCGGCGTCCTCGCACATGCCTGTGGCGCCCTGTTCGCGCGCCCCCGTTCCCTGCCCCCGGCAGGACCCCCAGGGGTGAACATGCCTGCATCCGATTCTCGACTGGTTACCTCCGGCGCGGCCCTCGGCCTGACCGGGCTGGTGCACCGCGTGCGCGAGCCGGCCGGCCCCGGCCCGCACCCGGCGGTGGTGATGCTGCACGGGCGCAGCGGCGACGAAAACGCCATGTGGGTCTTTGCCCCGGCCCTGCCCGGGGACTGGCTGCTGGTCGCGCCGCGCGGCATCCAGCCGGACCCGGCCGGCGGCCACGCCTGGCGCGTGCGCGAGCGGGACGAGTGGCCCCGGCTGGAGAGCTTCGACGAGGCGGTGGCGGCAGTGGCCCGCCTGATCCGCGCTTTGCCCGAGGTGTACGACGCCGATCCCGGACGGGCCTACCTGATGGGCTTCAGTCAGGGCGCGGCCACGGCCTATGCGCTGGCGCTGCGCCATCGCGAACTGGCCGGCGGCGTGGCCGGGCTGGTGGGCTTTGTGCCGGAGGGGTGCGAGGAGCAGGCCTCCGGGGGATGCGATCTGAGCGGGCTGCCGGTCTTCATGGCCGCCGGCCGGCGCGACCCGTACATCCCGCTGGAGCGGTCGCGGGCCTGCGCAAACACATCCGCTCGTACCGGGGCGAGCTGCGTCCGGCGCTCTCGCAACGGATCACCCGCAGCCAACTGGGCGAGGGCTATCCGGCGGCGGTGGCCTTCATGGCAACCCTGCCCTACTATCTGGAACTGCCACAGGCGACGCTGGTTCACGGCTATTATGAACCGGGTGTGCCCCTGCCCGAGCAGCGGCAGAATGTGCTGGCCGGCACCATGGGCGGCGAGGCCCATCTCAAACGTCGCTATCCGCGCCCGTGGTATGAGTTGTACGACGGGGAACTGCCGCTGATCGTCGGCCACAAAGATTACGCCGGACCGGGCAAGGTGTTCATATATCAGGACCGGGTGTATGGACTGGATAGCAACTGCTGCCGGGGCGGACGGCTGGATGGGGTGCTGGTGCCCGGCGGCGGTGACATTGACCGATCCATTACGGCGAGGAGCGGCACCCGAAGACCGACGACATTTCGCCGGAGCGGGACCGCGTTGAACTGGCCCTCACCCGGCAGGCGGTGGATGGGCGCAAGCCATTCTTCGGCATCTGCCGGGGCGCGCAGGTCTTCAACGTGGCCCTCGGCGGGACCCTGCACCAAGACATCGCCTCCGACTTCCCCGAGGCGCTGGGCCACTACTACATTCCGCCCGAGTTCCCGCGCGAACACATGGCCCACGAAGTCCAGGTAGAAGAAGAGTCCTTGCTGGCGCGCTGTCTGGGCGCACCTATCGTGAAGGTGAACAGCCGCCATCATCAATCCGTCAAAGACCTGGCCCCTGGGCTGGACATCGTGGCCCGCGCGCCGGACGGCACCGTGGAAGCTATCGAATTGCGGGGGCATCCGTTTGCGCTGGGCGTGCAGTGGCACCCGGAAAACCTTCAGCACCAGCCGGAGATGCGGGCGCTGTTTGTGAAATTTATCCGGGCGGCGGGTAAGATTAACCGCTGAGGCGATAGACCACGCGCACGGCCGCCAGCAATGCGGCCAGTCCCGCGCCGTCGAAAACGATGAAGCGCGCCACCGTCGCGCGCAACGCGAGGTGACCGGCGGGCAACGTCCCCCAAATCAACGCTTCTCCCACCCATCCGATCAACTGCATCGCCACCGCTTCCCACAGCGAAACACGGTTTTGCAGCGGGTGCCACGCAGCGAAAGCGTAGGGCACGTTCCACATCAGAAATAGCAATCCCATCGCCCGTACGATTACTGCACTCGCCTGGCCGCTCAGCTCGAAGCCCGGCGCGTAGTTCTGCGGCGCGAGTAGAAACGCCAGCGCCGCCTGCCCATTCATCACCAGCACTGCGCCGACGAGTCCGCGCGCCAGCCACAGCCGCCTGGAGTTGGGTGTCACAGCAGGCCTAAATCGCGCGCGCGCAGGGCGGCCTGTGTCCGGTCGCGCACGCCGATTTTTTGCAGGACGTTGGT
>CAYZNA010000570.1:0-2153 GCA_964478665.1 uncultured Anaerolineales bacterium | reverse complement strand
CGCAGGCTTCGTGCCCAACTACGAACAGGAGGAAATTCCTACGAGCTCAAGATAGTACGCGCGAACCGGTCAGAGGTCAAGGAATTACCTGGTAGAACGGCACATCCAGATTCTCGGAGCCGCCGCCGTGATAGTAGTAGGGCAGCCCGAGGTCGGTGACGCGCTCCACCCGGTAGAGGCGCTGCACGGCGCGCAGCGGCGCCTCCATCTCCACGCTGTCCATCAGCAGGTACACCGGCCGGCCCTGCCGCAACAGGGCAGCGAGGAAGGTCAGCCATTCGGATTCGGTCCAGCCCCGGCCCGGCTGGAGAACGGCGCCGGGGCGCACGGCCAGCCGTCCGGCGTACAGTTCCACCGCCCCGGAGTTGAGCGAATCGGCGATCACTGCGCCGGGCGGGGTGAGGGCCGCCAGCCGCGCCAGCGAGACGCGCTGGCCCGGCAGCAGCCCGCCGAAGGTATAGAAACCGTCCGGCAGGGAGCGCAGGGCGGCCCAGCGCCCCCCCAACAGGGCGAAGCCGAGGGCCAGGGCCAGCGGTCGGCTCCAGGGCAAACGCTCCACGCGCGAGAAAAGGGTCAGGGCGCCGATCCCGGCCAGGGCGGCCAGAACCGGCCACAGGGAGAGCAGGTCGCGCGGGCGCAGGAATTCGTAGGGCAGGTGAAAGAGAACGAGCGGGCCGAAGCCGAGGGCGAGGGCCAGCGCCGGGCGGCGCGGCAGCGCCCATCCCCCGAGCAGGATCAGCGGCAGCCACAGGCCGAACTCGCGCGGGCTGAAGAGCGCGCCGGCGGTGCGGATGAGCGCCGGCCAGACGTTGCGCAGCCCGAACAGGGCCAGCTCCTCCGAACCGGCGCGAAAGGGGGAGCCGAAGGCCAGGCGGTGGTAGGCCAGATCGGGCAGGGCGGCCAGCAGAGCGGCGCCGAAGAAGGGCAGCAGGAAGCGCCAGCGCGGGCGGAGGTGGGGAGTGGTAAGTGGGGAGCGGGGAGTAGGGTGTGTGGAGGGGGGCGTGAGGGCGAGGTAGAGGAAGGCCGGGGCGAGCAGCAGTTGGGTGTAGCGGAGGTCGTAGGCCAGCCCGAAGGCGAGGCCGGCGGCGGAGGCCAGTCCGACCTGCACCGTGAATCCCCTCACCGGCCGCCGGGCCAGCAGCGCCAGCGCGAGGGCGAGCAGCGAAAAGAGCTGCGCGGCCACGTCGGCCAGCGGCACGGCGAGGCGCACGGCCTGCTCGTGGGAGGTAGCCAGCAAGGCGGCCGCCAGCGCGCCGGCCGCCGCCCGCCGGCCCCGGTCGGGGAAGGGTGCGATTCCGGCGGTGAAGGCAGCGGTCAGCGCGAGGGAGAGCAATCCCAGCGCCGGGTTGAGGCGGTACAGGCCGCTCTCGCCGAACAGCCGGTAGGCGCCGGCCAGCAGCGCGGAGAAGCCCGGCGGCCAGACGCTGGCCGACCAGCCGTCGAAAGGCAGGCGGTAGCCGACGTGCAGGGTGGGGTAGACCGGCAGGCCGAGGTCGAAGGCCAGCGAGGCCAACGGGAAGCGGTGCAGCGGCGCGCCGTGGTTGGCGAGATCGAGCGCCATCTGCACGTAGGCGTAGGGGTCGGAGCCGGTGACGCCGGCCGGGGTCAGGGCGAAGTACAGGGCGGCGGCCCAGCCCGGTGCGCCCGCGCCGAGGGCGGCTGCCAGCAGCCACGCCCGCCACCCGGCCGGGGCCAGCCACACGGCCAGAATCGCGCCGCACCACGCGGCCACCGCCGCCGCCGTCCAGCCGAACTGCAACCACGGCGCGAAGGGATCGGGGACATAGAACGGGCCGCTGGTGTAGCCGGTGTAGTGGGCGACCACCGCCACCACAGCCCGCAGCGCGGTGACCGTGTACAGCAGCCCGAGCGGCGCCAGCAGGGCCAGGTGAAAGCGCCGCAGCAGCAGCGCCGGCAGGCAGATCAGCGCGAGGGCCGCCAGCAGGGGCGGAAGCGGCCAGTGCGCCAGCCGGGCAGCAGCCGCCAGCCCGACGAGGTGGGCGGCGGCCACGAGCAGCGCCGCCCGGCGAGAGAGTGGAGGCAGCGTGTCAAAAGGGCGCAGGGCGAGCGCGCGCAGGTGGGAGAGGAGCATGGGCCGGCCGGGGTCAACCTCTATCTCATGCTGAGAGCGTCCACAGGTCATCCGTAAGAAA
>CAYZNA010000569.1:0-2162 GCA_964478665.1 uncultured Anaerolineales bacterium | reverse complement strand
CAGGAAACAGACTCCGCCGGTTTCATCCCGGCGCAGACCGTGATCGAACTCGAGCCGGCCCCCGCCCCCCTCTTCACGCTGACCGATCAGGACGGGCGCAGCGTGGGCCTGCACGACTATCATGGTCGCGTGGTGGTGCTGGACTTCATCTACACCACCTGCACCGTCGAGTGCCCGCTGCTCACTGCCGGCTTCCGTACTCTGCAGGACGACCTCGGCCCGGACTTCGGCAAAAAGGTGGCGCTGGTGTCCATCAGCGTGGATCCGAACACGGATACGCCCGAAGTGCTGCGGGCGTTCGGGCAGAAGTGGCGGGCGGACTTTTCGGGGTGGGCGTTCCTCACCGGCAGCGAGGCGGAGATTGAGGCGGTGACGGCGGAGTATGCGGTGTACGTCGAGCGCACCACCCACGGGCTGGCGCACACTGAAACCATCCTGCTCATTGACCCGGAGATGCGGCTGCGCGCGGCCTTCAACTTGAACACCGACCCGCAGGTGATTCTCAATGCCGCGCGCAGGTTGGCGAAAGGCTCCTGACGGCAGCCTCTGCCGGGAGAGGGGCAAGCCGCGCTATCCATCTGACACAAGGAGGAGATTCATGAAAGCATTCCGCATCGTGCTGCCGGGGCTGGCCCTCGTCAGCGTGTTTCTCGCCGCTTGCGGCGGCGGGGGAGCCGCCTCACCGACTGCCGCACCCATTCCGCCCGGCGACGCCGGGCGGGGGAAGACGGTTTTTGAGGGGACGTGCGCCGCGTGCCACGGCCCGGACGCAACCGGCCTGCCCGGCCTGGGCAAGGACCTGACCACCAGTGAATTCGCAAAGGGGAAGTCTGACGCCGAGTTGGTGGCTTTCGTCAAAGTGGGCCGGCCCACGAGCGACCCGCTCAACACCACCGGCGTCGAGATGCCCGCCCGGGGCGGCAACGCCGCGCTCACCGATCAAGATCTGGCCGACGTGGTGGCTTACATGCGCACGCTGCAGAAGTAGCCGGCCTTCCGGGAAGAGGTTTTCGGACGCAGATGAACGCAGATTCACGCTGAGTGTTATCTGCGTTCATCATGCTATCGTTGGCGGGATACACGATGTTACCCCCCTTTCCCCGCCCACACGTACTCGCCCTTCTCGTTCACCCGGAACCTCTCGCGCGGCACGTTCAACTTGCCGCGAATCTTCTTCGCCCGCGCCGGGACTTTCTGCTTGTGCTTCTTCTCGACCTGCTCCCACGGCACGGCGGGCGGAATCCAATCCGGCACGGTGGATTCGACCACAATTGACTTGAACAGTTTGAGGAACTCGGCGCTCCCCCCTCTCCCGTCGGGTGTTTCGACGGGAGAGGGGTTGGAGGTGAGGGCCGCCGCCCGCACCCGTGCATCCTTCCACATCTCATCGGCCCACTTTGCCAGCGTCACCGGCCCGCCCCGCGGAGCGGCCTCGTGCTGCAGCCACCACTCGGCCTTTTCCAAAAGCCACCATTCGCGCGCCCGCTCGAATTCCTGCTCGTCGCTCACCTTGCGATACCAGCGCCGTTTGTACACGGGCTGTTCGATCCGCCGGATGTGCTCGTTCTCCTGAATGGCTTTCACCCGCGCTTCCCACAGCCGCCGCCGCTCCGGCGAGAAATGGGCGGGGATGGGCGCGTTGGCGCGGAGGAGTTCGAAGGGACGTTGCCCCAATGACAACGGTTCGGGTAGGGGCGAACCTGCGTGTTCGCCCGCCGTGTGTTCGCCCCCCACCGGGCCGACACGCAGGTCGGCCCCCACAGCCGGGTGGTCATTGGGTAGGAGGCCATAGGCCGCATACGCTACCCAATCCATCTCCTCCTGCAACGCGACCATCTCGCCCCGCAGTCGCTCGCGCTCGGCCCGATACGCCTCCCGCGCCGCGCTCAACTCCTCGGCGGTGCGCCAGTTAAGACCTTTCGGGTTTCCAAAACCCGAAAGGTCTGCCGGGCGAACCCACCCCGCCAGCGACGAGTTCCATTTAGAGTACGCCTCGCCCTCCCTCTCGAACAACTTCCGGTACGCCAGCCCCGGCAATTGCTGCCCGCGCTCCCAGCACGCCCGCGAGAGGGCCGTGAGCCGCTCGCGCAGTGGTCCGGGGGCCAGGCGGGCCGAGGGGATGGGCAGTCGTTGGACTTTGCCGCCGGCAAATACGTAGTAGG
>CAYZNA010000568.1:0-2168 GCA_964478665.1 uncultured Anaerolineales bacterium | reverse complement strand
CTCGTCGAGCAGAGCGTCGAGCAGGCGAGTGTAGCTGCGCCCTTCTAGCGATGTTGCGGCGTAATACACGGCCCCCTTACTTAGCAAAGGCGCAAAAGTAACTTCACATATTGGGTGCAATGGTATAGTTCCATCGCGGCAGCAGCTTGTCGCGTCTGAGGCAGAGTGAGGAGATCAACTGCGGGTCTGGCTTGAGACCGGTTGGATACTGTTTTCGGTCCAGATACGCGGTGACGACCAAGCCGGTTTTGGTACTGGTGGTGCGAATGAACTTGAGCATCTTTTCGTAGCTGTCGAGTGGCTCGCCAGCCCAATTTTTGGAGATCTCGGAGAACAGCCGGTGCTCGATGGGATTCCATTTGGAGGCGCCGGCAGGGTAGTGAGCGATGGTGGCGGTGAGGCTGAAGGCGTTGCATACCTGGGTCTGGATTTCGGTTTTCCAGGCCCAGGAAGTGCAACTGTTGCTGCCGCCGGAGTCGGCCAGAACCAGAAGCCTGGGGGTGCGGCCATAGCGAGGGGATCCTTCGCGTTTCCACCAGGTGGCGATGGAATGGGCGGCGAAGGCCGGCGTGTCGTGGGAGATGCCGACGCAGACGGTGCCGCGGTTGTTCGGTGGGTCGTAAATGCCATAGGAGATGCCCACCCCGCTGGCATCGGAGCGGAAGTCGTGATCGTTCACCAGAACGGGCGAGCGATCCCATTTCGCGCCGGCGTTTTTGAAGTTGCCGATCAGTTCGCGCTTCTTGCTGTCGACGCTGATGATCGGAAGGCCTTGTCGCTGGAAGCGAGTCCGCAGCGAGCCAATATGCTGGAATTGCTGGTCGCGGTAGGGGCTGGAGTTGGTGGCGATCTGCTTGCGGTTGACGCGCAGAGAGAAATCCATTTGGTACAGAAGGCGAGCGACCGTATTGGCCGACACCGGGATATCGATCTGCTGAAGGACTTCGGCGATATTCTCGGTCGTCTTCCGGGTCCACTTCAGCCCGGTGATGGGGTCTCCGGCCGTATCGTGCTCCAGAAGAATCTCGATGGCCTCGATTATTTCGGGCGTTTTTTTTCCACGCGCTTGCGCCCCCCACCCGCTTTGCGCGCACGGTCCACTTCCACGTCCTGGGTTAATAACTGTTGTCGTCCACGGGCCACGGTGTGCGGATCGAGGTCGAGGAAGTCGGCCAGTTGGCGATCGCCGCCCCAGCCCAGCTTGAGGGACTCCAGTCCGGCATACAAGCGGCGCTGCTGCTCGTCCAGCAGACTGTAGAACAGGAGGATGGCGGCTTTCACTTCCTCCGGGGCGACGTCCAGCACCGAGGCATCCACGACCGTGGGCAGGAATTCCACGGTGCGGCGCGCCAGTAGTTGCCGTCGTTGGACGGCCTGGTCCATGGCCGTGTACAGGTACCGACCGGAAACGATCTGGCGGGAAATGCGCTCTTGCTGAGTCAGTTGATGCAGGGCATCTTGCACTTCGACGTGCAAGGCCGGAGCCAGTTCATCGGCGAAGTATCCGCGCGGGGAACGCTGGACGAATGCTTCTGCGGTGGCCAGCAGCGTGCCGAAACGGGAGAACCAAACCTCTGCCTGCGACCACAGTCCGTGGTCGTCAAAACGGGCGATTTCGCGCAGGGTGTAGTATCGGCCGCGATGGGAGTAGCTGGTGAGGTAATCCAGCGGCTTGAGTTTACGGAAGGCGGTGACATCGACCGGGGTGCCGAGAGCTTGTTTCAGTTCGTCCAGAGTGGCAATCTTGTTGCGCAGCAGAAGCGAGCGCAAGGCATCGGAGTGGAAGGAGAGGGGCCTCATAATGTTATAGTTCCGACTGAACTGTTCCTCCTGATCGGAACTATAACAAATCGGGAGCCCTCTTGGCTACTGCGGTCAAGGGACGCGAATGGCCCTAATTTTTGGCATCCTGAACCACCCTGGCCTCTTGCGGATCAGTGCCACTGAAGGCGGATTATGAAAGAGAAACGATCACTTGTGAGTTGTTATTTTTGAGGCGACCCTTAGTTTTTGTGCCCGTTTCTGCAAGTCTCTGAGAATATAGGTGAACTCTTGTGGGGCGGCGCCCTGCGCCGCGGACCGGGCCCCGACCGGTCCACCTTCGGATGCGGCTTGAGAGGCCGCCGCAGGCCGAGGGCCTGCCCCACAGAAGAGCCCAAATACAACAT
>CAYZNA010000567.1:0-2171 GCA_964478665.1 uncultured Anaerolineales bacterium | reverse complement strand
TTTGGGAAAACAGACATGGCCTCACAGGAGATGCCGATCTTCACTCGTACGTTTGACTTTCTCAGATGGCTGTTGCCGGTCACCAGTCACTTTCCGCGCGCCCACCGGCACACCTTCACGCAGCGGTTGCTGGACTCTGCGTTCGACTTGCGCGAACGGTTGGAAGAGGCTAACATGCGGCAGGGGGCAGCGCGCATGGAACGGCTGCGGCAGGCGGACGAAGCGCTTGCTCGAATTCGTGTATACTTGCGGCTGGCGGTGCGCTGGGGCTGGCTCACCGGCGGTCAATACCAGCACGTAGCCGCAATGGTCGCCGAAATCGGTCGCCTGCTGGGCGGCTGGCAGAAAGTGACCCGAACCTGAGACAACGTCCGGTCCCCCGGACCGGTGTTGTGGGGGCAGACTCGCAAACACCGTGTGGTGCGCGGCGGCTCGTTCAACAACAATGAAACGAACGCCCGCTGTGCGGCCCGCAACAGGAACAACCCGCACCTCAGGAACAACAACAACGGGTTGCGGGCGGTGGTGTCCACGTTTTTCAACGGCCAGAAATGCCCGGCGGGGGCTGCGCCCCTTCCGGGCCGAGGCGAAAAATGGCGGAGTCTGTTCCCGGCCGCGTCCTCACCCCGGTCCCCTCTCCCGAGGGGACCGGGTGAGGCCGGGCGAATAGCAACGGCCCCGCGCCCTGGGACTTCGGTCTCTGGCGCGGGGCCAACCCGGCATGTACCCTCAACTTTGCTCGTGGGACAACCTGCTGCTGGCCTACAGCAAAGCCAGCAAGGGCAAGCGCGGCCACCCCAACGTGGCTGCCTTTGAATACCGGCTGGAGGACAACCTGCTGGCCCTGCAGCAGGAACTGCTCCAGCAAACCTACACCCCCGGGCGCTACACCAGCTTCTACATTCACGAGCCCAAACGCCGGCTGATCTCCGCCGCCCCGTTCCGGGACCGGGTGGTTCATCACGCCCTGTGCAACCTGATCGAGCCAATCTTCGAGCGCAGCTTCATCGCCGACTCGTACGCCAACCGCGTTGGCAAGGGCACCCACCGGGCGCTGGATCGCTGCCAGTACTTTGCCCGCCGCTACCGGTACGCCCTCCAGTGCGACATCCAGCAGTTCTTTCCGGCGATTGACCACGCCGTCTTGTCCACCGCGCTGGCCCGCAAAATCCCCGATCCGGACGTGCTCTGGCTGGCCGGCCGCATTCTTGCCAGCGGCGTCGGGGTGTTGAGCGAGGCTTACACGATGGCATTCTTCCCCGGCGACGATTTGCTGGCGGCAGCCCGGCCGCGCGGACTGCCGATCGGCAACCTGACCAGCCAATTCTGGGCCAACGTCTACCTCAACTCATTCGACCACTTTGTAAAACGCGAGTTGCGTTGCCCGGCCTACCTGCGCTACGTGGACGACTTTCTGCTTTTTGGCGACGACAAACCGGCCCTGTGGTCGTGGCGGGCAGCCATCGTGCAGCGGCTGGAGGGTCTGCGCCTCGCAATCCATCCCGGCGCGCACCCGCGCCTGGTGACCGAGGGCATTCCCTTCCTCGGCTTTCTCGTCTTCCCCGACCGGCGGCGGCTCAAGCGGCGCAAGGGCGTCCACTTCCAGCAGCGCCTGCGCGCCCAGTTTGGGGCCTACCGGGCGGGGGAACGATCGCTCGATCAGGTCTCTGCCAGCGTGCAGGGATGGGTGAATCACGTGCGCTACGGCAACACCGTGGGGCTGCGCAAGGCTTTGTTGGCTCGTTCCCTGCCACGTGTCACGCCGCCGCGTATTCCGTCAGCGGTCGTTTAGCGGGATGGTGGAAGCCCAGCACAATGTCACTGCGCGGCACGCCCAGCGCTTCCAGTTCGCGGGCGATGCCGTGTTCGGTGCCGTCGTGCTGAATCCAGATTTTGCCGTTGATGATATCCACGTGGATGATCACGCCTTCGATGCGGCGAAACCCATCCCAACCGACTTCGCCGAACTGGTAGTGCTCTTGGGCTTCGTCGAAGATGAGTTCGGTCCGCACTTCACCAAAGGCGGGCTTATATTGGGCGTGCTCCGTGAGGATTTTCTTGACCAGTTCGCGGTAGCGATCTATGGTATCCATCGCACCACCACTCCTTCAGTTGATCGTGAGTGATCGTCCAGCCGTCTTTCTCCAGCGCAGTTTTCACAGTGTCGTGAT
>CAYZNA010000566.1:0-2171 GCA_964478665.1 uncultured Anaerolineales bacterium | reverse complement strand
CTCCAGGGCGCGAAACAGCCAGGGTTCGGAGCTGCAGACCGAATAATCGCCGCTGCCGCCGATGAGCACTATATCCACCGTTCCTAGTTTGGCGGCTGTAAGCTCCTCCGCCAGCACATCGAAGACCTCGATGTCAGCCGAGTTGCAGCCAATGGCCCGGGCAAATGCCCGCCGGGCCGACTCCCGCGCCGCTTCCAACGTGAGCATATCACGGCGGTCGTGCACGGCGAGACTGTCTGTGGCCATGCTGGAGGCCAGAATACGCACCGGGACGTGAGGCAGGTCGGGGGGCAGGAATCCGCGGCGGGTGGGCGCCATGGCAAAGGCCTCCGGCTTGAGGGGGTTGCGGAACATGGCGTTGGGATTGGTCTTCGCGTTGGCGTGGGCGTTCACACTGAAGCCGGCGAAGTCGGCGTGCCCCACGCCGAACTCGTGCATGTAGCGGCGCATCAGCAGCGCGGCCAGCCCGGCCCCGGTCAGGCCCTGCGCCCCCTCCCAGTCGCTGTCGGCGGCGGAGGCCACCGCGGCCTCCACCCCCGGACCGACCTTGTCGGTCATCTTTTCCACGCCGACCACCGCGGCCACGTTCACCAGCCCGGAGGCCACCGCAATGTACGCCTGCCGCAGCGCCGCCCCACCGGAGGCCCCGGCTGCTTCCACGGTCACCGCCTCAATCCCGCGCAGCCCGCCAAAGTCGGCGATCAGCGCGCCGAGCTGGCTCTGGCCCGAGAGCACCGGGGCCAGCATGTTGCCCACGTACAGCGCCTCCGGCCGTAGCCCGCCCGAATCATTGACTGCGGCCTCCAGCGCATACAGCGCCAGCTCTCGCAGCGAGTTCTTCCAGTGTTCGCCAACCTCGGTCTGGCCGACGCCGGCGATTACGATGTCGCTCAATGCACACTCCCCACTTACCACTTACCACGCACCAACACCGGCAATTGGTAAGTGGTAATTGGTAAGTCAATCCATAGTCAACTTGCCGCGATAGCGGGCGTAGGTGGCGTAATCAATTTCGGTGCGGCGGGCGATGTAATCGCGGGTGAGCGGGGCGCGGCGCTGCCGCTCGGTGATGGCCTCTGTGACGCGCAGGGAGAAGGCGTCCGAGCCGGCCCCCGAGCCGAACGAGACCAGCAGGGCGCACTCGCCCGGCCGGGCCGCGTCCAGCACCGCCGTCAGGCCGATCATGGCGCTGCCGGCGTAGGTATTGCCGATCAGCGGGACCAGCAGCCCGGCCTCGAGCTGCTCCGGTTTGAAGCCCAGCATCGCCCCGGCCCGCTGCGGAAACTTGGTGTTGGGCTGGTGAAAGACCGCATAGGCGTAGTCCTCCGGCTTCGCCCCCAGCGCCTCCATCAGGTGTTGCGCCGCGCTGGTGATGTGTTTGAAATAGGCCGGCTCGCCGGTGAAGCGCTGGCCGTGCTCGGGGTACTTTTCGTATTGCCGGCGCCAGAAGTCCGGCGTATCGGTGACGAAAGAGTACGAGGCCTCGATCACCGCCAGCGATTCTTCCCCCGGCCCGATCAGGAAAGCCGCCCCGCCGGCCCCGGCGGTGTACTCCAGCGCGTCACCCGGGCGGCCCTGCGCGGTATCCATGCCGATGGCAAGCGTGTAGCGCCCCATGCCGGAGGCCACGAAGCCCATCGCCGCCTGCATCGCCTCGGTGCCGGCCTTGCAGGCGAACTGCCAGTCGGCGGCCTGGGTGTTGGGCACCGCGCCGATGGCCTCGGCCACCACGGTGGAGGTGGGTTTGACCGCGTAGGGGTGCGATTCCGACCCCACCCACACCGCGCGGATCCGGGCCGGGTCCACCGCGGCGCGGGCCAGCGCGTTGCGCGCGGCCTCGATGCTCATGGTGACCACGTCCTCGTCCAGCCCCGGCACCGCCTTCTCTTTGATCGGCAGCCCGGCCGCGCCCTCGGTCCACACCCGCGCCACCTCGCTGGCCGGCAGCCGGAATCGCGGCACGTAGGCCCCGTAGCCCACGATGCCCACGGGCACGTTGGTTCGAATGATGTTGTCGTTATCTGACATTCTTCTCCGCTGCCATCTGCCCGGCCACGCGCTCGATCTGCTCCCCGGTCGCGCCGGCGGCGATGGCAACCTGCCGGGCGTGCAGGCCCATGTGCCCGCGCTGGATGCCCTCGGTGGCGAGCGCGCGCAGGGCGGCCAGATTT
>CAYZNA010000565.1:259-2172 GCA_964478665.1 uncultured Anaerolineales bacterium | reverse complement strand
CACCTACCCCACCGGCCCGCACAACGCCATCACCAGTGTGCCCGGCGTGCTGGTGGGCCACCAGCAGAATCTTCTCGTGTTTGCCAGGCAGGTTGTCACGGTAGCGAGTGGACATGCCGGTTTCTCCTGACTGCGTGAGGCGCGTTGATCATTCCTCCGGCCCTGGTTCGCCTGTAAGCACGCGCCCGAACTGCCGGATTATTTCTGGCACACTTTGAGGGGAGACGGGAACGTGCTGTTCTGGTTCGGCTGCCGGGTGCATGTGCCATCCCCGGATGTTGTCGTAGTCTATGCCCCAGACTCGTCTGGACTCTTTTACCAGCGCAAACGCCTGAGTTCCGGTCTCGCTGTTGTAGTAAAAAGACAGGAATGTCCCGCCGCGCACATGAGCGCGACCGCTCACCACCGGCCCTTCGCCTTTGAGACTGACCTGCTCTACTTGAGCCACCTCCTGTAGGGCAGAGAGGAGCGTGCTGGCGAAAGTCGAGACATCCATCGCTCAAAACCGCAGGTTCTCGTAGTGTTTCAGCAGGGTGACGCTCTCTTCCCATTTCCAGTAGTCCTGCTCAGTCTCCCATGAGTAAATGTTCTGGTTCAACGTCCCCTCGCGCAGCCCTCGGGAGAACTCGTCAAAGGTCATGCCCCACTTTTGCTCAAAGCGGGCAATAGATGCCCGGAGCATGCTGGTCTTCAAGTCTACGTACTCACTGAGTATTTTCCACAGAGCCGCCTCAATGTCCGGCGTCTGAGTTACCCGTGTTACCAACTCACCCAACCGCGGCGCTACAGTGATCATGGCTTCCCCTCTCCTTTCTGGACGCCGCTTAGTTTAGCAGGTTTGCACCCGCTCTGCTACAATCCGCCCGCAACCGCTGTCTGGAGAAAAAGTCATGACCCGCGCCCGACTGCGCGACCTTGGCCTGACCATTGGCGCCTACCCCACCGGCCCGCACAACGCCATCACCGACGTGCCCGGCGTGTGGGTGGGCTACACCACCCTGATCTACGATCAGCCGCGCATTGCCCGCACCGGCGTGACCGTGATCGCCCCGCGCGAGGGCAACATCTGGCGCGACAACGCCTTTGCCGCCTTTCACAGCTTCAACGGCACTGGCGAGATGACCGGCATGCACTGGCTGACTGAATCGGGCCTGCTGACCTCGCCCATCGCCATCACCAACTCACATCAGGTGGGCACAGTGCACGAGGCGCTGGTCCGCTACGGGCAGGAGCGCGGCCACACCCAGATCGGCGCGCTGCCGGTGGTGGCCGAAACGTGGGATGGTTTTCTGAGCGACGCCAACGCCCACCACCTCACCCGCGAGCACGTGTACGCCGCGCTGGACGGCGCGACCTCCGGCCCGATTGCCGAGGGCAACGTGGGCGGCGGCACCGGCACGATCTGCCACGACTTCAAGGGCGGCACCGGCACGGCCTCGCGGGTGGTGGAATCGCGCAGCGGGCGGTTTACGGTGGGGGCGCTGGTGCAGGCCAACCACGGGGACCGCGCGCTGTTTCGGGTGGACGGCGTTCCGGTAGGCCGGGAGATTGGCTACGACCGGGTGCCCGACCCGTGGCAGGGGCCGGCGCCCACCGCCAGCTCGGTCATCGTGATCGTTGCTACCGACGCGCCGCTGATCCCTACTCAATGCAAGCGGCTGGCGCAGCGGGCCACGGTGGGACTGGCGCGGGTGGGCAACGTGGGCTACAATGGCAGTGGGGACATCTTCCTGGCCTTCGCCACCGGCAACCACTACCCGATGGGCGCCGACGCGCCGGTGGAGGTGAAGATGCTGCCGCACCCTCACCTCAACTCGTTCTTCGAGGCCGTGGCCGAAGCGGTGGAAGAGGCCGTGCTCAACGCCCTCACCGCCGCCGAGACCGTGACCGGATTCAAAGGCCGCACGGCGCAC
>CAYZNA010000565.1:0-249 GCA_964478665.1 uncultured Anaerolineales bacterium | reverse complement strand
CGAGGAACTGCAGCGCGTGATGACGAGGCGCCGACACCAGGCAGCCACCTGAAGTCACATCACATCTGACCCCCATCTGCTTGACTCTCCTGCCGGTTCGAGCATACAATCGGCGGTAGGCATGAACTATAAAGACTACTACAAGATTCTGGGTGTCCCGAAATCCGCTGACGCCAAAGAAATCCGACGCGCCTTTCGTACGCTCGTGCAACAGTATCACCCCGCCAAGACCCCCGACACCACGCAGGC
>CAYZNA010000564.1:0-2183 GCA_964478665.1 uncultured Anaerolineales bacterium | reverse complement strand
CACTGGTGGATTGCCTGAACCGGCTGTGCCAGCCGCAGGCCTTCCCCCAACTCAAGCAGTGGGTGGAAGGCACGCTGGAATCCAACGGCCGCACCTACAAAAAGATAGATGTCTACCTGAAACGTCTGGCCCAGCACGAAGCCGCGCTGCGCCCGCCCGTGCTCGGCTTCGCCCACGGCGACTGCCACAGCCGCAACCTGATGCTCAACCCTGACCTGACCCGGGCGAAGTTCGTGGACATTGACACACTCGCCGGGACACAGGATTACGTAACCGATTACGGCCTGCTGCTGGAAGACGTGGCCGTGTACCAATCCCTGCCGTACGGGGAGGAGCCTGGCCGGCTGGAGTGGGACGACGTGCAGACCATCCGCCCCGGCAACGAGAGCAGCACGCTGGACAACTGGATTGCCTACCCGGCCTTCCCGCAGCACTCAGAAACGGTGGTGGTCTTCCAGCGCCAGTTGCTGCAGCACCTGAAAGAATACGCCGCTGCCGTGGGCGACAAAGGCTGGAAGGAGCGCCTGTGGCTGGCGATTGCGCGCGGCCTGCTGCTGCTGGCCGCCCGCCAACTGGCCAGTCACAGCGTGGAACCGCGCCGGAGGCTGGACGGCCTGAAACTGGTGCAGGTGGCCTACGCCGAGGCCCTGCGCCTGCTGCGCGAACTGAGCGACCATCTGGATGCAAAGGACGGGCCGTCCCTGCCGGAACTGCCGTTCCCCGGCCAGCACGCCCCGCCCCCCGCGCCGCCCCCCGCGCCGGAGCGCGGCCCCGTCCCCCGGCTGATGGAGGCCCTCGCCGCCGAGTTCGGGGAAACCGTCGAGCGCCGCCCCACGCCGGAGGCGCTGGTGGAATACGTGACCCGCCCCGGCGAGCGGCTGCTTGCTCGCATTCATACAAAAGGTCAATCGCCAGCGCTGACTCTGGCCTGCCGCCCGGAACAACTGCACGACCCGCAGCAGTTGGCGCAGGCCACCGGGGAGGCGCCGGCCGGATCGCGTATCCCGCTGACCCCGGCCACCCCGCTGCCGGAGGTGCTGGCGCTGGCGCGGCAGGCCTACCAGATTGTGCTCGGCCCCGCCCCGCGAACAGCGGGCCAGTGAGCGCGACTGCCAGGAGGAAACGCCCATGAGCATCCAACCCCTGCCCCTCTCTTACCGCGCTGCCCTGTTGCAGAACATCCACAAACATCTGCAGGCCGGGAAATGCGGCGCGCTGGTCGGCGTGGCCAGTTGCGGCAAATCACGGCTGGTGGAGTTCATGGGCCGGCCCGACGTGCGCCAGCACTACCTGGGCGAGGATTGGGCGAAAGTTCTCTTCCCGTGGGTAGACGGCAACGACCTGCTGGAATACTCCGAATGGGGCATGTGTGAAAAGGCACTCAGCGCCATTCTGGCCGACCTGACCCAACTGCCCGATGGCGGGGGCGAAGCGCGACAGAAGGCCGAAGACTGGTACTGGAAACTGGTCCGTCCGGAGAACCGTCCGCTCGCCCGCCGCCTGCTGGCCCTTGCCATCGCCGACCTGAAGGGGATCAGCCGTGTGGTGCTGCTGCTGGACGACTTTGACGGCGTTGCGATGCGGGTGGACGACACGGCGCTGTGCGGGCTGCGTGGCCTGCGCGACGTTTTCAAGAAGGACTATCAGTATCGCCTGCTGTACCTGCTCTTCCTGCGCCGGCAGCCGGTCTCCCTGCGCGAAACCACCTCCGACGCCTACGAGAATTTCGTCGAGTTGTTCAAGAACTTCACCCACCCCCTCGGATGCTACGAACGCGACGATGCCCTCACCATGATCCGGCGTCTCTCCGAGGCTTTCCGGCTGGAGGGCCGCATCCTGTCGCCGGAGATGGCCGAGCGCCTGTACGAGGTGACGGGCGGCCACGCCGGGCTGATTGACGCCGCTTTTCACAGCGGTACCGAAGGCAGGTGGGGCGTGGACCTCGTCGGCTCCCTGCTTGGCGCCGCAGGCGTGTGGAACGAATGCGACAGCATCTGGGAGGGGCTGGACGAGGAGGAGCAGAGTGCGCTGTTCGAGGTGGCGCGGGGTCGCGACCCCGGCGTGGAGGCCACCCGCTGGCTGGAACCGGCCGACGTGAGCCGGCGCGCGGAGGGAGCGCCGCGCGGCAGCGAACTGCTGCGCGTTTTTCTACTGGAACTGGACAAGACCGGCCCGGACGTCCG
>CAYZNA010000563.1:0-2185 GCA_964478665.1 uncultured Anaerolineales bacterium | reverse complement strand
CACCGACGAGGGCAAGCCTCTGATCACCGGCGGCAGCGCCTTCAATATCAAAGCCAAATCGCTGCGCCTGGGCGACTTCATTCTGAGCGAGGTCGAAAGCCTGTACGCCCAGCACACGGCCGAGACCGGGCAGGCCTTTCAGCCGGGGGCGCTGGAGCAGATCTGGCGCCTGACGCGCGGCCAGCCGTGGCTGGTCAACGCCCTCGGCTACGAAGTCTGTTTCGAGATGAAGGCCGGGCGGGACCGCTCGCAGCCCATCACCGCCGCCACGATGCTGGAGGCGAAGGAGCAGCTCATCCTGCGGCGGGAGACCCATCTGGATCAACTGGCAGACAAGCTGAAAGAGGCCCGCGTGCGGCGGGTGATCCAGCCCCTGCTGAGCGGGGACGGGGCGCCGCAGCATCTGCCCACCGACGACATGCAGTACGTGCGCGACCTGGGGCTGATCCGCACCGAGGGCGGCCAGTTGCAGATCGCCAACCCGATTTATCAGGAGGTGATCCCGCGCGAGTTGACCTACACCACCCAGTTGGTGATTGCCCAGGAACCGTCGTGGTACGTGCGCCCCGACGGGCGGCTGGACATGGTCAAACTGCTCTCGGCCTTTCAGCAGTTTTTCCGCCAGCACTCCGAGCACTGGGTGGAGCGGTTCGAGTACAAGGAATCGGGGCCACAACTGCTGCTGCAGGCTTTCCTCCAGCGTATTGTGAATAGCGGGGGCCGGGTGGAGCGGGAGTACGGGCTGGGGCGCAAGCGGACGGACCTGCTGGTGATCTGGCCGGTGGGGGCAGAGGGGGGTGGGCCGGAAGCGGTGCAGCGGGCGGTAATCGAGTTGAAGATGGTGGCCGGATCGGTCGGGCACACGATAGCCGAGGGGCTGGAGCAGACGGCAGAGTACATGGACCGCTGCGGGGCGGAGGAGGGCCATCTGGTGGTCTTCGACCGCGAGCCGGGAAAAGCGTGGGCGGAGAAGTTATTCGTCCGGGAGGAAGCTGTGGGCGAGCGGACGATCAAAGTCTGGGGGATGTAGCGGCGCGCTGCCGCGCGGGCAGGATGCCGCGCAGCACGGCGACCTCATCCGGCTCGAACGCCCGCAGCCAGACCACGCCCCCGGCGTAGGCCGCCAGCCCGGCCGCCAGCGCCAGAGCGGGTTGCAGCCGCCACAGCAGCGCGACGATAGCGGCCATCGCTCCCCCGGCCAGGACCAGCCGCCACAGCAGGCGCGGCCACGGGACCGGGCCGAGTCCCCGCCGCAGGTAGCGGTAGAAAGCCATCCCCTCGAACAGTTCGGAAAAAATGGTGATGATCGCCGCCGCCGGGTAGCCGTACAGCGGCAGGAAGATCAGGTTGGCGACCACGTTGAAGAGCAGGGCTATGAAGAAAGCGCGGGTGAGGTCGCGCTGCTGGTCCACCGCCACCAGCAGATAGTTGGTCACGCTGTTGATCCAGCCGATGGGGATAGACCACACGATCAGCGCAAGGGCGATGGCGCCGTGGGGCAGGAACTCCGCCCCGGCCAGCAGCCCGATCAGCAGGCGCGCGCCGAAGGAGGTGACCACCGCCAGCGGCAGGGCCACCGCCACCAGCAGCTTGACCGCCAGGGCGTAGCTGCGGCGCAGGGCCGGGCGGTCCTCGCGCGCCTGGCGGCTCATCACCGGGAACAGCGCCAGGGTAAAAAACGAGGGGATGATGTTGAAGGCGTCTATGAATTTGTAGGCGGTGCTGTACCAGCCCACCTGCTTCTCGCCGCGCATGATCTCCAGCAGCGGCACGTCCACCTTGAAGAACAGGGTGGCCAGCAGGTGGTTGAGCATCAGCGGGAAGGATTCGCGCACCATCTCGCGCTGCAATTGCCGGTCGAATTCAAAGCGCGGGCGGAAGAACAGCCGCCAGGCCAGAGCGCCCAGCAGGGCCATGGTGGCGCCGTTGGTGAGGATGCTGACCCCGGCCAGTCCCACAAAGCCATAACCCAGCAGCAGCGCCAGCGCCCCGAAGGTCACTTTGAGCAGTGTGGCCACAGTGGCGATGGCGGCCGGGTACTCGGCCTTTTCGAAGGCGTAGAACAGGGCGCTCAACCCGGTGGACACCGAGACCGGGGCCACGCCCACCGCCAGCAGCACAACCGCCCGCGCGGTATCGCCCCGCCGGCCAAGGAAGTGCTGCCATCGCCACAGGAACAGCAGCA
>CAYZNA010000562.1:0-2187 GCA_964478665.1 uncultured Anaerolineales bacterium | reverse complement strand
GAGATGAAGAGGATGTTGAGGGGAGAGGGCACAACGAGGATTCTAGCACATTCGCGGGCGGGGGTGGGGCGTGGGCGGGGCATGGGGATGCCCCGCCTGCGGGCCGTAGCACGGGCATCCCCATGCCCGTGCGGCTTGACGCCGGGCCGGTTCACGAGTAAGATAACGGCAACAAAAATCGGGCAACCGGTTTCTTCCTCCCCGGCGAAAAGCGGCCGCCTGTGGTCGCCTGACCATCCAGTTCGGTGATGGCCTGGCCGGGGGGGTTTGTTTCTCCGTAGGGCACGGTCTATCCCTTTGCCAGCCGCAGCAGGGTGATCTCCGGGCGGCAGTTGAGGCGCAGCGGAGGAGCGATCACGCCCACGCCGCGATTGGTGTACAGCGCCATCTCCCCCACCTGCCGCAATCCGATGGGATACTTGCGTCCCAGATACGGCAGGGTGAACGCGCCGAACAGCGGCAGCCGCACCTGCCCGCCGTGCGAGTGGCCGGAGAGTTGCAGGGCGACGCGCCCGTCGGCGGCCACCTCGTCGGCGTAATCCGGTTCGTGGGCCAACAGAATGACGGGGACTCCCGGCGGGGCCGCCGCGAGCGCCGCGTTCAGGTCGTGCTTCTTTTCCCAGATGTCGTCCACCCCGGCCAGCCAGACCTGCCCCCCACCCCGCCCCAGCGCCCGCCCCTCGTTGCGCAGCAGCGTCACCCCGGAGGCCGCCACCGCGCCCGACACCACTTCCGCGTCGGTCCAGTGGTCGTGGTTGCCGAGGATGGCGAAAACCCCGTGCGGGGCGCGCAGGCGGGAGAACTCGCCGGCAATCAGCCCGGCCTCGCCGTTTTCCAGCGCGGTGACGAAGTCACCCGTGAACACGATGGCGTCCGCGCCGAGGCTGTTCACCCGGTCAATGATGCGGCGCGCCCCCTCGCCGCGCAGGAACGGGCCGAGGTGCAGGTCGGAGAACTGGGCCAGGGTGAAGCCGTCCAACGCATCCGTAGGACCGGCATCCCCCGTAGGACCGGCATCCCCCGTAGGACCGGCATCCCCATGCCGGTCATCATGGTCAGAGAACTGGGCCAGGGTGAAACCATCCAGCGCCGGGGACAGGCCGGGTAGCAGGATAGTGATCCGCTCCACTTGCAGCCACTCCGGCTCCAGCCGGGTAGCGTACAGGAAGGCCAGCGGGCCGCTGAGCAGCGCCCCGCCGAAGACGTGGACTGCGGCTTTGAAAAAGGCGCGGCGGGAAAAGGAACGGGCGCGGGTGTGGGAGGAATCTACCACTGATCAGCCGCCCGCTCTTCAACCTGAAAACTGACAGCCAGCACAGAGCTGGCTGTCGAGTACAAATCCAGAGTTCGCTGGAGGTCCGCCAGATACTCACTCAGTGAAGACAACGCGCAGTTCCTTGAGCTTGCTGAGCTTTTCTTGAAGGCGCAGGTAAAGACGATATTCGCCGGCCCAACTCAGATACTCGTCTTCGCCCCCCTGCAGGTCCTCTACCACAAACTGCGCCAGGAACCGGGAGGAGGGGATGGCGTACTTCTGCTCGAATGGAAGTACCCGACTGCGGGCGGCCTGTAGCGCAAGTTCAAGCCGCGCGACCTGTGCATTGATCGCTCCCTGAACCAGAGCAAGCGCCTCGTTTTGTGTGGGTTCGACACTGACGGTGATCATGGGAGAACCTCGGCGATGTGGAGTGAGGTAATTGTAGCAGGATTCGGGCTGGCGCGACGGGTTCTTCTCATCGGGTGTGCAGGCAAAGGTTGTCAGAGAAATGCGGGCAGTCTGTGGCCTCACCCCCGGCCTGGCGGCCACCCCCTCTCCTGAGCGCTGTAGTTCGCGGTCAGGAGAGGGGGGCCGGGGGGTGAGGTTGAGTGGTTACCGCCGCCGTATATTTTCCGCGGCCTGTTTTGCTTCATCTGCCGCATTACCATATAGTGTCAAGCCCGTCCAGCCTTCATCTTCCCGCGCGACCCGTTCCAATTATTCCTATCTTTCACCGCGGCGATCAGCGGCTCGACGGCGGGTTGACCAATCTCCCCCAACGCCCGTGCCGCCTCCCGGCGCACATCATCACCATCCGTATCTTTCAGTGCGGCGATGAGCGGCTCGACAGCGCGGGCATCGCCAATCTTCCCCAACGCCTCTGCCGCCCTCTCGCGCACAACCCAATCCGCATCTTTCAGCGCGGCGAT
>CAYZNA010000561.1:0-2192 GCA_964478665.1 uncultured Anaerolineales bacterium | reverse complement strand
TGGTTGTAATGATGAATTTTACTCCATCTTATTCCCTGGGAAATAATCTGCTGGCGCCCCCTTTCTGGCAGGCCCGCTCTTCAGGCCGGCCCCGCTGCCCGCTCAAATACGAAGGCCGGTTCGAGGCCCGGGTTCAGTCGGGCTGCGGAGCGCAATGGGCAATCTCTGCTTGCGGGTAGTGTACTCGCAGCGGCGGGAAAGTGCAAATCGGCGCCGGGGGCCAGGGGGCCTTCGCCTGACGCCTCCCCGGCGAGCGTCGGTTGGCCTGTGCGCTACGCCCTACCCCGCGAGAGCGTGATCCTCACCCCCCTGTTCGTCTCCTCCGTCACCCGATAGTCGTGGCCCAGTCGCAGCCCGGCCACCCACAGCACCTCGCGCTCGTTGGCCAGCAGGGGCCAGCCGGCCCGTGCCGCGCGGGGCACCTTCAGGTTGAGCATCAGCTCCGCCACTTTCACGCTGCCGGACATGCCCAGCGGCCGCAGCCGGTCGCCCGGACGGCGCGGGCGCAGCCAGATCTGCTCCCCGGCGGCCGCGGCGTCCACGGTAGCCGTCCAGCGGTCGGGGGTCTCCGGCAGGGCGCCCGAGAGGGCCACTGTTTCCACCGTGACCTGCCAGCCACCCGGCAGCGCCACTTCCCCGCCCGGTAGGGGCAGCGGCAGGGCCTGGCGCATTTGCGGCCAGCCCTCCTCCGGCGCCGGCGCAAAGTCCCACTCGCACAGTCCCAGTAGCTCCCCGGCATCGCGCAGGCACAGCCCGGCGGCGAGGTCAGCCACGCCGCTGGCGGTTGGCAGCGCGGCGAAGGCCAGCGCCCGCGCCACCGTCTGGAAACCGATGTCGCGTAGACCGGGTCGCAAGCTGGAAATGGCTATGCGCGTTACTCCCCGGCGGTGGGCCAGCGGCAGTGCCAGCAGCCCGGCCCGGTCCAGCCAGACCGCGCCCGGCTCGGCGCGCACCGCCACTGCCGCCCACGCCCGCTCGCTCTCGGCGGCCAGCGCCTCGTAATCGGCGGCCAGCACCTCAGCGGTGCGCGCCAGCACCTGGCGGATGTTGGGGTTGTACTCCGCCAGCAGCGGCAGCAGTTCGTGGCGCAGCCGGTTGCGGAACAGGGCGGTGTCGGCGTTGGAGGGGTCGGCGACCGGGGTCCAGCCGCGCGCGGCGCAGTAGGCTTCAGTATCGGCGCGGGTCAGGCCCAGCAGCGGGCGGACCAGCAACAGGTCCGGGGGCGCGTCAACCGGCAGGCGGAGCGCGGCGAGCGGCACGGCCGGGGTCATCCCGCGCAGGCCGGCAAGGCCGGCGCCGCGCAGAAAGTGCATCAGCACGGTCTCGGCCTGATCGCCGGCGGTGTGGCCGGTAGCGATGTGCGCCGCGCCGTGCTGGATCGCGGTCCGGGCCAGGGAAGCGTAGCGCAGCAGGCGAGCGGCCTCCTCCAGGGAGTGGCGCCCGGCGCGGGCGAAGGCCGCCGCGTCCACCGTGGTCAGGGCGAAGTCGAGGCCCAGATCGCGGGCCAGCGCCTGCACGCGGGCGGCCCAGTCGCCCGCCTGCGGGTGCAGAGAATGGTTCACGTGGGCGACCAGCGGGCGGTGGCCCAGGTCGAGCAGGGTCCCCAGCAGGCACAGGCTGTCGGCGCCGCCGGAGACGGCCGCCACCAGTGGCGCGCCGGGGGCGGGCAGGGTGCCGGCCGGGGGCCGGTCGAGGGGACGCTTGCGGTGCTCCATGCCCGGATTATACCGCTATGGTATAATCGCGCGTTGCGCCAGCCGCACGGCGGTGGGGCACACAGCTTCGGCCCCGAGGGTCCGCCCCGGCCGGCGCGCAGGAGATACCCCTTTTGGCATTCAACCCGTTCAACTGGCTGCTGGGCCTGTTTTCGCTGGACATCGGCATAGACCTGGGCACCGCCAATACCCTGGTCAACGTGCGCGGCAAGGGCATTGTGATCAACGAGCCGAGCTGGGTGGCGATTGACAAGCGCACCCGCCGGCCGCTGGCCATCGGCTCGGAAGCGCGTGAGATGGTGGGGCGCACGCCGGCAAATATCATCGCCGTGCGCCCGCTGCGCGACGGGGTGATTTCGGAGTTCGAGATCACCGAGTCTATGCTGGAATACTTCATCGGCAAGGCCCACGAGCAGAGTCTGGTGCCCCTGCCCCGCCCGCGCGTGGTGGTGGGCATTCCCTCCGGCGTGACCGAAG
>CAYZNA010000560.1:0-2206 GCA_964478665.1 uncultured Anaerolineales bacterium | reverse complement strand
CCCCGGCGCGGATCGAGGGCCGGGTGACCGGCGCCGCCACCGGGGCGGGAATCGCCGGGGCCAGGATCACGGTCCCCGGCCTGGGGCTGGCCGCCCTCAGCGATCCGGCCGGGGATTTCGCCTGGGCCGAGGTCCCGCTGCCGCAGGCCTCGCTGCCGGTCACCGTGCGCGTATCCGCCCCGGGATATGGCGACTGGACCCTGCGCGGGGTGCGACTGCTGGCCGGGGACACCCTGCGCCTGACCCCGCGACTCGGCCTCGCCCCCGGCGATAGCCTGGTCCCCCCACCCGCTGCCCTCCAGCCGGACCGCTTCCCCGCGCCGGGGGACCGCTTCCCCGGCCCGGACCCGGTCCCGCCGGGGGACCAGACCGGCGTCCCCCTGCCCGCCACCATCCGCGTGCGGGTGACCGGCTATCCCTACTGCGACACCTCGCGCGCGTACACCGTGGAGACGGTTGACTTCAAGTTCTACGTCAAGCACGTGCTGCCCAACGAGTGGATCAACACCTGGCCGGCCGATAGCCTGCGGGCCGGGGCGCTGGCAGCGAAGATGTACGCCTGGTACTGGGTGGCGCGGGACGGCAAGTGGCCGGACGCCGACGTGTACGACAGCACCTGCGACCAGGTCTACAACCCCAACTACTCCTACGCCAGCACCGACGACGCGGTGGACTACACCTGGCAATGGCGGCTGATGCAGGAGGACCTGCTGGTGCAGACCTTCTACCGCGCCTATTACAGCCAGTGCGAGGCCGCCGGGCTGGCCGGCAAGTGCATGGGCCAGTGGGACACGCAGTGGATGGCCGACGCCGGCTCCCCGTGGGACGAGATCGTGCTGTATTTCTATCAGGGCGCTGCGCTTTCGCTGCTCAGCGGCCCGCCCGCCGGATATTCGCCGCGCTTCTACGGCAACGGCACAGGCGACATTGACCGGGTCAAGATTCAAATTGACGACCCGGCCAACAACAATCCCGGCCCGCCGGCAGACGTGGGCGCGACCGACTTCACCATCGAGTGGCGGATGAAGGCCTACGCCGCCGACAACCCCGCCGGGGAGGTGACCTGCGGCGCCAACATCAACTGGATCTACGGCAATACCCTGCTGGACCGCGACCGCTTTGAGCAAGACCGCAAGTTCGGCGTCTCGCTGGCCGGGGGGGTGCTGGTCTTTGGCGTGAGCGGCGATTGGGGCGCCGGCGCCGGCAACCTCACCCTGTGCGGCACGAAGGCGGTCACCGATGGCCGCTGGCATCACGTGGCGGTGGAGCGCCGCCGCTCCGATGGCTGGCTGTGGCTGTACGTGGACGGGCATTTGCAGGCCAGCGCCGACGGCCCGGACGGCGACCTGAGCTACCCGGACGACGGCGTGCCCGGGGACTACTGCGGGGAAAGCGGGCGCGACCCGTGCACCAACTCCGACCCCTATCTGGTGCTGGGCGCGGAGAAGCACGACGCCCCGCCGCCGGGGCTGTATCCCTCCTACAGCGGCTGGCTGGACGAGCTGCGCCTGTCCACCGTGCTGCGCTACACGGCTGAGTTCACGCCCCCCGCTGGCCCCTTCACCCCGGACGCGGCCACCGCCGCGCTGTACCATTTTGACGAGGGCATCGGCCCGGCGGTGAGCGACTCCTCCGGGGCGGCCGGCGGCCCCAGCGACGGCGCGCGCAAACACGGCGGCGCCCCGGCCGGCCCGGACTGGACCAGCGACACGCCCTTCAACCCCACCTTCAGCGACGTGCCGCTCAATTACTGGGCCTACCCGTGGATCGAGGGGCTGGTGCAGGCCGGGGTCACCTCCGGTTGCGCCGCGGACCGGTACTGCCCCACCGACCCGGTCACGCGGGCGCAGATGGCGGTCTTCCTCGAGCGCGGGCTGCACGGGGGGGAGTACGCGCCGCCTCCCGCCACTGGCGCGGTTTTTGCCGACGTGCCCGCCGGGTATTGGGCGGCGGCGTGGGTGGAGGCGCTGGCTGCCGATGGGATCACCGGCGGGTGCGCCCCGGGCGCGGGCGACCGGCCGGGTGCCGGGGGCGACCGGCAGGGGACCGGGGGCGACCGGCCGGGTGCCGGGGGCGACCCGCAGGGGACCGGGGGCGACCGGCAGGGGACCGGGGGCGACCCGCCGGGGACCGGGGGCGACCGGCCGGGGGCCGGGGGCGACCCGCCGGGGACCGGGGGCGACCCGCCGGGGACCGGGGGCGACCC
>CAYZNA010000559.1:0-2206 GCA_964478665.1 uncultured Anaerolineales bacterium | reverse complement strand
TGGCGTCCACGTAGCCCACCTCCCCAATCATGATGGCAGCCGCGGCGCGCTCCTCCAACGTCCCGCCCACAAAGGCCTCGGCTGCCGGCCACAGGTCGGGGGCCACAGCAAAGGCCTGCGACAGGCGGATCTGGAGCGAAAATAGCGGCAGTTGATCCATGTGAAAGGCAGTCCCGGCCGCCGCCCCACGAACAGCAGCGGAACCTCGGCGTATCCAGAAGACTGGCCCCGCACCGGGCGCATGGGGATGGGCCGGGCGGATGCGGATGGGCGCATGGCGCGAAGCGTGCGCCCGCTACGGGGTTCTCGGATAGGCTTCAGGTGCGCAGAGAGGCGCGCTTGCGCTCGATGACTTGCATCAGCGTCTCGAAGGATTTTGAGAAGCTGGCTACCCCGTCTTGCTCCAGTTTCAGAGTCACGTCGTCCATGCGAATGCCGGCCTCGGCCAGCGCCGCCAGTTCAGCCTGCGCCCCGGCCAGGTCGCGTTCGAGGCGCGGCTGCGGCCGCCCGTGATCGCGGTAGGCGTCAATGGTGGCCGGCGGCATGGTGTTGACGGTGTCCGGACCGATCAAGTCCTCCACGTATTTCACATCAGGGTAGGCCGGGTCCTTGGTGCTGGTGCTGGCCCACAGCGGGCGCTGCAAGCGCGCCCCGGCGCCTTCCAGTCTGGCCCAGCGCTGGCCGCTGAACGTCGCCCGGAATTGCGCGTAGGCCAGCTTTGCGTTGGCCACCGCCGCTGTGCCGCGCAAAGAGGCCGCCCGCGTTGCCCGCGAGTCCTCGGCGCGTATTGTCGCCTCGAGCTGGCTGTCCACCAGCGTATCCACCCGCGAGACAAAAAACGAGGCCACCGAGGCGAGGCCGCCAATGGCCTCCCCGGCGACCACGCGCTGCTCCAGGCCCGAGAGATAGGCCTCTATCACTTCGGCGTAGCGCGCCAGTGAGAAGATCAGGGTGACGTTGACGTTGACGCCGCCGGCGATGGCGCGCTGCACCGCCGGGATGCCCTCGGGAGTGGCCGGGATTTTTATCATCAAGTTGGGCCGGTCCACCGCTTGCCACAGCCGCCTGGCCTCGGCGAGGGTGCTGGCGGTGTCGTCCGCCAGCAGCGGGTTGACCTCGATGCTGACGTAGCCGTCGCCGCCGCGGCTCTGCTCGTACAGCGGGCGGAACAGGTCCAGCGCGGCCTGAATGTCCTCGATTGCCAGCCTGTCGAAGATGGCGCCGGCGTCCAGACCCTCTTCCGCCAGCGCCAGCATGGCTGCATCGTAGTCGTCGCTGCCGGCGATGGCTTTTTCAAAGATGGTGGGGTTGGAGGTCACGCCGCAAATCTCGCCGGCGTCAATCAGCGCTTTCAACTCGCCGGAGACCAGCAGCCCCCGGCGGATGTTATCGTACCAGATGGATTGGCCCAGTGATTGCAGCTCAAGCAGTGGATTGGTCATAAGTCTTCCTTTCACTATCTCCCTACCAGCTGCAGCGCCTTCTCCGCCACGTTTTCGGCGGTGAAACCAAATTCCTGCATCAGCCGGGGGCCGGGGGCCGAGGCCCCGTAACGATCGAGGCCAAGGACCGCTCCGCGCTCCCCTACCCAGCGATGCCAGCCCAGCGAGACCCCGGTCTCCACCGCCAGCCGCGCCGGGACCGAGGCCGGCAGCACGCTCTGGCGGTAGTCCGCCGGCTGCTCGTCGAACAGTTCCCAGCACGGCATGGAAACCAGCCGCGCCCGCACCCCGCGCTCCGCCAGCAGCTTCTCCGCAGCCACGATGTGCTGCACCTCCGAGCCGGTGGCCATCAGAATCACCTCCGGGGCGGCCACGTTCGGGTTGAGCACATAGGCCCCCCGCAGCAGGCCGCTGGCCGGGGCCAGGGCCGAGCGGTCCACGGTGGGGAGGTTCTGCCGGCTGAAGGCCAGGGCAGTCGGGCGATGGCGCTCCCGGATGGCGGCCACCCACGCCCAGGCGGTCTCGTTGGCGTCCGCCGGGCGGATGAACAGCAGGTCGGGAATGGCCCGCAGGGCGGCGTAGTGCTCCACTGCCTGATGGGTGGGGCCGTCCTCCCCCACGCCGATGCCGTCGTGGGTGAAGACCCAGATGCAGCCCAGCCTCGCCAGCGCCGAGAGCCGCATGGACGGGCGCATGTAATCCGAAAAGACGAGGAAGGTGGCGCCATACGGAATAAGGCCGCCGTGCAGGGCCATGCCGTTCAT
>CAYZNA010000558.1:0-2225 GCA_964478665.1 uncultured Anaerolineales bacterium | reverse complement strand
ACGATGCCCTCCGGCTTGTCCCTGCCCAGCGCTCGGTAGTGTGCTCCAACGCGCACCGACCATAGTTGTTTTGTGCTGCCAACCTTCTTGAAGTGCAGCGATGGATGATGCGGATCGGTCTTGAGTAGCTCAAAGTTCTTATCCGCCAATTCCTGCGCCTCTTTGGGCAGTTGTCGGTAGTGCCGCCAAAAGCGAGGCAGGGCTATATGTTTCATAGAGGGTGGCCCAGCCCCGCTTCATACTCCTTGTCAACTTGAGCGAGCAGCGCGTCAAGACGTCCTGCTTCCAGGTCTTCCTCGATCTGCTTGTCCCACACCTGCGCACAGTAATTCTCAAGCCACGCCATCAACTCAGCCAGGTCAATGGCTGGTAGTCGAGCAATGGCCGTCTCTATTTCCGTGATGCTCATACGCTGATCCTCACAGCTTTCTCGACGTGTCAGGCGCCGCGCACGGCTGCCTGATGGCAGGCTTCCCCCGTGCGCCGGCAAACGGAACAGGGCCAATGGCATGTGCCTGGTGTGACCCGTTCGCCTGACGCCTGTACGCCAGTATAGGGGGAAAGGAGGCGCGGCGCAAGCCCTCTGACAATTGACCCCCGCTTGACTCCCCCTTGACCGCCGCTTGACCCTGCCCGGCTATACTTTTCCGAGGAAGAAATCCCGGCCCGTCCGGTTGTCTCCGCGCCCCTTCCCGCCACGGGTTGGCCGGCAGAGGCGCGAGAGGGGAAACATCGCCGATGGCCCAGTACACCTCTTTCCTCGTCCGGCTGTGGACCGACCACGAGGACGGCGCCCGCCGCTACGAAATCCGCCACGTGCAGAGCGGCCGCGAGCTGAAACTGCCGGAGAGCGCCTTCATGGTCACCCTGTGGACCGGGGTGGAGGACGCAGCGGTGCGCGGCACGCTGAAAGACGTGAACAGCGGCGAGACCATTCAGTTCCAATCCGGCGAGGGGCTGCTGGACTTCCTCGCCTCCCACCTGGCCCTCACGCCCGCCGGCGGTAACGGCGGGCTGGATTCGCTGCGCGCGGCGCTGGGGTTGGGCGCCCGACCGAGACGGGTGACAAAGCAGGCATGAGCGAGCCATCCTCCATCGAGCGCGGCCTGCAATTGATCGAGCGGCTGATCCGCCTCGAAGTGGCCCGCATGCGCGCCGGCGGGGTCCCGGTTGGGGAGGACCCCTTCCGGCGCCTGTACCTGTCCCCCCGGGACGCCGACCGGTTGCTTGCCCCCGGCAGCGGCGCTCGGGGACAGGCCCCCGATAACGGCGCTCGAGGGCAGGCCCCCGGCCCGGAACCGGAAGGCGAAGTAGCCCGCGCCGAACTGGCTGCCCTCGCCGCGCAGGCCGCCCGCGAGGACGACCGCCCGGGCCGCCTGCTGCGCTGGGCCGGCCTCGCCCCGTTCGAGTTCGGCCTGCTGCTGCTCTGCCTCGCTCCGGAGGCCGACCCGCGCTTCGAGCGCCTGTTCGCCTACGTGCAGGATGACGTGGCTCGCCGCCGCCCGCGCGTTGAGCTGGCCCTGCGGCTGCTGGCTGACCCTGCGGACCGCCCCGCCGCCCGCCGCGCCCTCGCCGCCGGGGCCCCCCTGCGTCGCCTGTCCCTGCTCAGCCTGCACGGCGACCCCGGCCGGCCCCCCGCCCCGCTGCCGGCGAAATCCCTCGCCCTTGACCCGTGGCTGGCCGCCTTCCTGCTGGGGGGCGACGGGCTGGACGAGCGCCTGCTGCCCCACGCCCGCGTGTGGCCCCGCCTCGGGGGGCAGGCTTCCCGGCCCGCCGGCCCGCTCCCCATCCTGCACCTTGCCGGCCGCTCCGGGCGGCTGGCTCAGGCGCGGACCCTGGCCGGCGCTGCCGGCCTCGATCTGCTGGCGCTGGAGTACGGACGACCCGCCCTCGCCGCCGACCTCGACCCCGGCGCCGCCCTCACCCTTGCCGCGCGCGAGGCCGCCCTGCGCCCGGCCGCCCTGCTGCTCGACGGCCTGCACCGCCTCTCGCCCGGCTGCGCGCCCTGCTTGAGGACCTGCCCCCCGTCCCGCTGCTGCTCTCGGCTCGGATGGCGGATTCGCCTGGCCCGGCGCCGTCCTCCCGCTCCCGGACCCGGACTACGCCGCCCGGCGCGAGATCTGGTCCCGGGAGCTGGGTGAGGCGGCCGTGACCGTGGCAGCCGCCGCCCTCGTCGCCCTGGCCGGTAGATTCCGCCTGACCGGCAAAGAAACCGCCCCGGCCGC
>CAYZNA010000557.1:0-2239 GCA_964478665.1 uncultured Anaerolineales bacterium | reverse complement strand
CAACCCGACCATCGGGGCATGGGGATACCCCGACTACCCGACCACCCGACCATCGGGGCATGGGGATACCCCGACTACCCGACCACCCGACTACTCGACCACCCGACCACTTCCCACTTTAGACACTTCCCACTTTAGACACTTCCCCTCCGACCCCCCGACTACTACGCCTGCCTGCGGGGCCGGTATTGCACCGCCTCGGCCACGTGGGCCGGCTGAATGGCCTCGCTTTCGGCCAGGTCGGCGATGGTGCGGGCCAGTTTGAGCACCCGGTGGTAGGCCCGCGCCGAGAGTTGCAGGTGGGTCATGGCCTGCCGCATCAGGTCCAGTCCGGTTTTGTCCAGTTTACAATACTGGCGCACGTCGCCGGGACGCATGTCGGCGTTGGCCGCCAGGTCGCTATCGGCAAAGCGCGCCCGCTGTCGCTCGCGCGCCTGCTCCACCCGCGCCCGCACTGCCTCGGACTTCTCGCCCAGGCGTTCGTCGGTCAGTTTGTCATAATCTACGCGAGGCACCTCAATATGGATGTCAATGCGGTCCAGCAGCGGCCCGGAGATGCGTTTCTGGTAGCGGGTGATGGTTTGCGGCGAACAGGTGCACTCCTTGACCGGGTCGCCGTAGAAGCCGCAGGGACAGGGGTTGAGCGCGCCGACCAGCATGAAGTTGGCCGGGAAGGTCAGCGACCCCTGCGCCCGCGCGATGGTGACGTGCTTGTCCTCCAGCGGCTGGCGCATGACTTCCAGTACCCTGCTGCCGAACTCGGGGAGCTCATCGAGGAAAAGTACGCCTCTATGGGCCATGCTTATCTCGCCCGGGCGCGGCCAGTTGCCGCCGCCCACCAGCCCGGCGTGGCTGATGGTGTGGTGCGGCGCGCGGAACGGGCGCTGCCGCACCAGCGGGGTGCCGGCCGGCAGCGCATCGGCGATCGAGTACACCCGCGTGACCTCCAGCGCCTCGTCAATGCTCAGCGCCGGCAAAACGGAAGGCAGGGCGCGCGCCAGCAGGGTCTTGCCCGCGCCGGGCGGGCCGGTCATCAGCACGTTGTGATTGCCGGCCGCCGCCACCTCCAGCGCCCGCTTGACGTGCTCCTGGCCCTTGATCTCGGCAAAGTCGGTGGGGATGAACAGTTGCCCCTCGCTCTCCGGCAGAAAGGTGGTCGCGGCGAGCGGGACCACGCCGTTGAGGTGGTTGACCAGCGCGGTGAGCGACTCGACCGGGTACACTTCCAGGTCGGGGATCAGGGCGGCCTCGTTGGCGTCGCTGGCCGGGACAAACATGCGCCGCACGCCCTCCTGCCGGGCGAGGGCGGCCATGGAGATCGCGCCGCGCACGTGGCGCACGCTGCCATCCAGTTGCAGCTCGCCCACCAGCATGGCGCCCTGGATGGTCTCGCGGCGCAGTTGGCCGGAGGCGATCAGCGCGCCGATGGCGATGGGCAGGTCGTAGGCCGGGCCTTCTTTGCGGATGCTGGCCGGGGAGAGGTTGACCGTCACCCGGTTCATGGGGAAGTAGAAGCCGGCGTTGCGCACGGCGGCGAACACGCGGTCCTTGCTTTCCTTGACGGCGGCATCTGGCAGGCCGACCACGGTGATGGAGGGCAGGCCGTTGGCGCTGTCCACCTCCACGTCCACCACCACGGCGTCGAGGCCGACCACGGCGCAGGAACGGACAGTTGCGAGCATGGGCGGAGTGTACAGCAAAGCGCCGGTACAGGCAAATGGGCGGGCGCTGCCGCTGTTGCTCACAATCACGCCGGTCGAGCCGGGACACCTGTCCTGAACGATGCGAAGGATGGTCGCTCAGGATGCAGCGCCGCAGGCCGCGCCCTGCGTTCCGCGCGGCAACCGCCCGGCTCGGGGCGCGTGTGGGTGTTCTCACCGGGCCGGGTGCAGATCCGGCTAACCCAACACTGGATTGCTCAAGCCGCGCACTCGCTCGGCTGGGAAGGGGAGGCTGGAGCGCACCGACTTCGGGCGACATTCGCGGAGCGGTTTCTGGAGGCGCAGATGGTGGCGAGGAAGTCAGAGCAGGAAGCGCGGGCAGAGTTGTCGCGGGCGCCGGGGCACCGCCGGGGGAGGTGACCTATCACTTGCCGGAAGGGTGGCGGGCGGGATCGTGATGCAGGTGTGCAAGGCCCGCGCCCATTCCGTCAAGGAAGCTCTTCGCCTCGGCGTAGCTGCGAAACTGTAGTGTAACCTGACCTCTTGAACACTTGACCGGGCGATTATGCAGTTCTGAC
>CAYZNA010000556.1:1936-2246 GCA_964478665.1 uncultured Anaerolineales bacterium | reverse complement strand
GGAACGTTCATCATCGTGTGGGCAGCCATTACGATGTACATCGGGCTGTTCACGAACCAGGATTGGTTTGCCGCGCTCAAAGCCGGCTTCCCCATCTGGGGAATTACCGCGGTCCTGTGCCTGGTGTGGTTCTTCGGCTACCGCTGGTGGCTGGGGCGCAACAAGAAGGCCTAGCCCGGAGTCACAGCCGCATCTCGCAAGTGAGGGGGGACGTCAGAGCCTATCTTTGGCGTCCCCTTTTTCTTTTCTGCACTTTAAGGTTGGGGCGGTGGCGTCGGCGCTACGGCCCGGAACCGGCACCGCGCGGCGG
>CAYZNA010000556.1:0-1926 GCA_964478665.1 uncultured Anaerolineales bacterium | reverse complement strand
TGTGGCAGGGCTTCTTGAGCCGCGTCTGGCAGGTGGGGCAGATTTGCCAGGCGGACTCGGTGATGCGCCCGCAGCCGGGGCAGTGCGGCTTTTCCTCGATTTCTTGAAGCAGCGCTTCCTCTTCGAGCGTGTGCTGATACGCTTCGTCCAGCGTGCGCGGCGGGCGCAGGATGAGGTACACCACCAGCCCGGGCAGGGTGAGCACACCCACCACCAGCGCGGCCAGTATTTGCGCCAGCGAGTCGCGGCTCCGGGCGCGCATGTCCCGGAAAGTCCAGATAATCAGGCTGAGCCAGAGGGCGGCGAGGAATGCGCCGAGGAACGCGGTGGAGACGAGCAGGTAGTTGCTGAGGGATTCGAGGTCAAAGTTGAAGGGCATGGGCGAGGATTATAGCAGATGGCCTCTAATCAGCGATCCGCCATCAGCAATCCGCCAATTGCGGTTTGGGGCATTCTGATTTAGGATTGGCCGCATGTCTGATGCCCCCGGCTCCGGCTATCTGATTCGGGATCTGGCTCAAAACGACCGCCCGCGTGAGCGACTGGCTGAGTCCGGCGCGGGGGTGCTTTCCAACGCCGAGTTGCTGGCGATCCTCCTGCGCATCGGGGTAAAGGGCCGCAGCGCCGTGACCGTGGCACAGGACTTGCTCTCTTCACTGGGTCAGTTGCAGGGTTTGTACCGCGCAGGGTACGCCGACCTGTGCGCGGTGAAGGGAGTGGGCAAGGCGAAGGCCGCGCAATTGCTGGCTGCGCTGGAGTTGGGGCGGCGCGTGGGCCGGCTGGAACTGGAAGAGCGCCCCACGGTGAATTCACCCGCCGATGCCGCTGCGCTGCTCCAGTACGAAATGGGCGGCCTGGCGCAGGAACACGTGTGGGTGCTGCTGCTGGACACGCGCAACCGGCTGTTGAAGACGGAGAAGTTATATCAGGGAAGCGTGAACACCTCGCAGATTCGCGTGGGGGAGGTTTTCCGCGAAGCGGTGAAGGTGAACGCGGCGGCGGTGATTGTGGCCCACAATCATCCCTCCGGCGACCCTTCGCCCAGCCCGGACGACGTGGCCGTGACCCGCGCCATTGTGGAAGCCGGCAAACTGCTGGACATTGACGTGCTGGATCATCTGGTAATCGGGCAGGGGCGGTTTGTGTCGTTGAAGGAGAGGGGATTGGGGTTTGGGTGAGAGGCCTCTAAATGTTCGCGAGTACCGAAGCCATCACTGCGCATCTGGTTCTGCTGCCCTCCGGCCCCTCCGAAGCCGACTCGGCGGCGTGGAGCGAGGCGGTGGTGGATTACGCGCTGGCCTTCGGCGGCATGCTGTTCCGCCGCGCACTCGAAGGCGTGGACTGGTCCGCGCTCAGGCACGTCACGGTTGTGAATCCGGATGCCTGGCCGCCCGACCTGACCGCGCAGATTGACGCGGCGAACGCGCGAATCGTCGTGGACGCGATTCGGGTACCCTCGCCGGACGCCTTGCGGGCGGTGCTGAACGTGCGCGTGTACTACGGCTGGCGCTACGGGCCGCTGGGCAAGCAGGACTGGGCGCAGGCGTGGCCGGCGGGCGCGTGTCTCGTGGGGCTGCACGGGCGCGCGAACGGCGAGATGGAAGAGCCTGATTATCCGCTGGTGAAACGGGCGCGGCTGGAGGCGGTGAAACTGACCACGCACGCGACCATGAAGACGGTGAAGTGACTGCGCTCGATCCAGCCGGGCCTGTTCATTATGGTGCGGCCCTTTGTTTCTTTCACCGACAACGGCAGTCCGCGCCAGATTTCGCCGCAGCAGTTTTTCGATTGGACCGCCGGCGACCTGGCCCGCGTGTACGACGAAGACCCCGGCGTTCGTTTCATCGAACTGCACAACGAGCCGAATCTGCGGCTGGAGGGGCTGGGCGGGTCGTGGGGCAGCGGCGCGGAATTCGGCGCGTGGTT
>CAYZNA010000555.1:0-2249 GCA_964478665.1 uncultured Anaerolineales bacterium | reverse complement strand
CCCGGAACGGTAGCCCTTGTACCCTTGCCCGTCAGATAGCGGGACATGGGCGGCTACCAGGCAAGCCGGACGACCCTGCTAATACAAGAAGTGCGCGGGGCTTTTCGTTTTGACCCTGCCGGTGGCCGGCGAAACCCGCGCCGGCGGGAGTCCACTCCGCACGCGCGCAATGGATACCCGCTTTCGCGAGTAGGACGGAAGCACAAAAACCCTTCGCCCTTCGCAGCAAGAAAACTTCGCGGCCTTCGTGCTCTTTGTGCCCTTCGTGGTGAAAATCCTTCGCGCCCTTCGCGGTGGAAACCCAAAGATCACCGCCCCCTCCACCCCCTCACCACCGTCGCCGCTGCGTCCGCCAGCGCCGTCCACCAGCGATACGGATAACACAGCGGCCACGCCCACGCCGGGCGCGGGCGGTAGCGATAACGCATGAAGGCCGGGGTCGGGAACAGCGTCGCCAGCAGCAGTCGCGCGCGCGCCGCCGGGCGCAACGAACCGAGCTTTGCCAGCATCCGCTGTGTCCGCGTGGCCTCCGGGTCCGCCAATTGACGCATCCGCTGCGTGTCCTCCGGGTGGCTGGCCTCCGCCAGCGCCGCCAGCAACCCCTGCGGCAAGGGCGTGCCGAAGCAGGTCTGGGCGCCCTCCAGCGCCAGGTGGGCGCCCGCCGCCCAGCGAAAATCGCGCGCTGCCGCCACCAGCGCCGGCCACTCGATGCGCGCCCCCGCGCCGGTGATCAGATAGTGCAGGTCAGCCAGCCAGCGCAGCCGGGCCGCGACCCCGCCGTGTTGCAGGCCCAGGTGGGCAGCCAGAAAGAGCAGGTGTGCGGTGGGGGTGAGGATCGTCGCCTGCCCCTCCGGCAGGGAAACCCTCTCGGTCCGCGCCCAGAACCACGCCATGGCCGGGCGGTGCAGGCTGCCCTCGCCGGCGACCAGGCTCCAGTGCAGCTCCAGCCGCAACGGCAGCGCCTGCCCGCCGGCGAAGTTTTCCTCCTGCGAGACCAGCGCCCGCAGCCCGCGCGCCGGTTCCGGCGCCGCCTCGGGCAGGTAGCCCAGGCCCCGGACCGCTTCCGCGGCCCGCGCCAGCGCCGCCTCGGGGACCAGCAAATCCAGGTCCCCGATCGGCCGCAGCCCGAGGTGGGGGTACACCGCGGCCGCCAGCGCCGGCCCCTTCAGGACCACCGCCGGGATCGCCTGTACTTCCAGCGCCCGCCGTGCACGCGCCAGCTCGCCGTAAATCAGCACGTTGCGCGCCGCGTTGGAATAAAACGCCGCCCGCAGCCACGCCCGCACCTCCGCCGCAACCTGCCCGCTTTTTACATTCGAACGTTCCCCCTCCGGGGACTTCGCAACGCCCAAACGCTCCAACGCCCAATACAGCAGCGGCCCCACCCCCTCGCGCTCCGCCACGCGCAGCAGTTCGCTCCATTCCACCGCGCTCAACGAGGTCCACTCGGCCACCTCCGCCCTGCCGGCCAGCATGTCGCACAGGATGCGTTCATGCGCCTCCACAGATGACCGCCGTTTGACGTAGCAGGAGTTACACACTTGAACCACGAAGACCACTAAGGGCACTAAGCCTGCTTTCGACAGTCAACTCCGGATTCAGGCAACACAAAACTGATCCCTGAACCGGTGGCGTTTTCGCACTTTTACAATCGAGCCACCCATTCGGGCCAGGAGAGGAAGTATGGGTCGTGGCTGACGCCAGGTGGTTCCGACATGCCGATGTGAATGCCCGGGGCACGGTACCGGGTTGCTCATTCACGGCGGGCGTGGAAACCACCGCCATCCTGATGGGCTCATCGGGGTCAGACCGCTGGCTACTTCCTGATCCTTCGCTGACCGACGACGCACGGCGTCGCCCGGGGACCAGACCCTGACCGGCGGGGTGACGAGCAACTTCAGGCGGGCGTCAGCGCTCCAGCGGGGTCAGGCAGGCATAGTGCTCCGGGGTGAGCCAGCCCAGGGTGTGAATGACCCGGGTCTGGAAAGCGCTCATCTGCGCCACACGACGCTGACGGCTGCCATCGTCCCACACCACATCCACCGCCTGCAAAGTGGCAAACCCCTGAAAGAGGCGCTGGCCACTCAGCGACAGCCCCTGCCGGCGACAGGCGCGCTCCAGGATGGCGCGTTTGTGTGGTATCTTGTTCCCCTGCACTTTATCCGCGGGGGACACACGTGAACGTTCATTTTGACTTATCGAACTGCACCTTGACAACCGAACAACAGGCCGTGGTTGATGGCCTCAAC
>CAYZNA010000554.1:1688-2252 GCA_964478665.1 uncultured Anaerolineales bacterium | reverse complement strand
CGCCTGCAGTCCGGCCGCTTCGCCGCCAGTGCTCCACCACGAGAAGATTTCCACCTGGGTCTTGCCTGGCTGCGCCGTCGGCTGGGGCGGCTGCGTGGCCTGGGGCGCCTGCGTGGGCGCTTCGGTGGTGGCCGCCGGTTTGCAGGCCGCAAGAGCGACCGAGGCGATAACCAGCAGGCTGAGCCACGTCAGCAGTCGGGATCGCTTGTGAGACATGTTCTTACTCCTCCTGAAAATGTGAGTCAATGGTTGCGTCGAATGGACCGTTCGCCTGATTCTCGCTCCTGAGATCACCTCCCTCCGAAAGACGATGGCCGACTATTTCGCCAGCGAGCCGCGGCGAGGCCGGATCACCTGATCGGGATGGCTGAGCAGGTTGTGCAAAACGAGCGCCACCCCGCCCATCACACAGGCGTCGAAGCGAAAGGCCGACACCAGAATGCGCGTCGCCTCGCGAGACCAGCGCAGAGCGTGCGCGGCCACCGTGCGCTCGATGGGCGGGAGCAGATAGGTGTCCGCCGTGCTGAGCACGCCGCCGAACACCACCTCGCCCAGCTGGATGTT
>CAYZNA010000554.1:0-1678 GCA_964478665.1 uncultured Anaerolineales bacterium | reverse complement strand
TTGGAGATGCCGAGTCCGAGGTACTCGCCGGTCTCTTCCAGCGCGCGCAGCACCACTGCGTCGCCCTGCGCGGCGGCCTCGAGAATCGATTCCATGCTGAGCAGACCGTCTTCGACCGTCCGCCCGGCAGCGCGCCAGCCGGCCTGAACGCGACCGATGAGCGCGCGCTGGCTGGCGAGCGTTTCCCAGCACCCCCGGCTGCCGCACGCGCAGGGCGGCCCGTCCGGGTCAATGACGGTGTGCCCCATTTCGCCGGCGTATCCGCTCGCGCCGCGGTGCACCTGCCCGCCCAGCATCACGCCCAATCCCAGGCCGATGTTCGCCGTGAGGTAGACGAAGTTATCCACCTGCTGCGCATTGCCGAAATACCATTCGCCCAGCGCGGAGGCGTTGGCGTCGTTGTCCACAAAGATGGGGAAGGGGAAGCGCTCGGCCAGCAGGTCGCGCACCGGCACGTCGCGCCAGCCGATGTTGGGGCCGAAGATCAACCGGCCGGTTTCCACGTCTACCAGCCCCGGCATCCCCACCCCCATGCCGAGGATGGGATACGGGCTGGCGGCGATAGCCTGCTCGACGAGACGGAAGGTGGAATCGAGCGCCAGACTCTGGCCGGCGCCCCCGGTGAGAATCTCCCGGCAGCGCCAGATGACTTCGGCCCGGAAGTCGGTGAGCGCCACGTTCACGTAGTCCACGCTGATTTCTGCGCCGATGATGGCGCCGGCCTGGGGATTCAACTCCAGCAGAGTGGCGCGCCGCCCGCCGCTGGAATCAGCCAGGCCAATTTCACGCACCAGGCCGCGGGCCAGCAAGTCGTCAATCAGGCTGGAAACCGTGGCTTTGTTCAGGCCGGTAATCTGAGCCAGGCTGGCGCGGGATTGGGGCGCATGAGAGCGTAGTTGACTGAGCAAGATGGCCCGGTTCAGTTCTCTGACCAGTGACTGGTCGCCGGTTCGGTAGCCTCGGGTTGGCATTTCGGGGGCGTATAGTTTATTGGAGCAACCAACTAAGTGGTGACAGAATACTCCAGGGACTGAAGGGAGTCAACAACGGAAGGCTTAAAAAATGTACCGGACGATCAGGGGCTTACGGTCACCGTCACGGGCGCGGTTTCGTTGGTATTGCCGGCCGCATCGTAGACTCTGACCCAGATGACGTGCTGGCCGGGAGCGTTCATCCGCCAGCGCATACTGTACGGGAGGACGGTGGCGGTTTCTACCAGTTGTCCGTCCACGTAGAATTCCACACGCGCGAGAGAGAGGTTGTCGCGCGGGTCGGCCTGAATGATGATGGACTCGTCGGCGGATTGGCTGAAGGCTTCCCCCTCGGCCGGCGTGAGCAGACTGACCGAGGGCGGCAGGTTGTCCACCGTTACCTGAAGGGTGGCGGCGACAAACGAGAGGTCCTGCTTGACGACGGCGAGTTGGATGGTGTACAGGCCGTCGAGGCCGGTGGTGTCCCATTCCTGGAGGACGTTGTTATCCACCGGATCGGCCCGGTCGCCGCCGATCTGCGTCCACTCGGTGGGGTTGAGGCCCGCGCCCACTTGCACGCGGAAGAAGGAGAACTGGTCGGGCGGCGCTTTGGCGTTGCCGCTGATGAGGACGCGGCCGCGCACGTAGGTGAACGGGGCGGGGGAGAGGATGGCAACGTCACCCTTCTGCTCGGGCGGCAGGTAGAG
>CAYZNA010000553.1:0-2264 GCA_964478665.1 uncultured Anaerolineales bacterium | reverse complement strand
GTTTTCCCTGACTCCTGGGACGTACCCCTTTATATAGCCTGGATTTAAATCCGATCTATCGAACGGCGGGTCCAGAAGCTGTATCAGTCTATGATCACGGCGAACAAGGCGTTTATCCAACGCTTCCATTGCCATGGCTGAACGTTCGGCATCACCTGCGCCTGAGAGAACAGACCAGCTTTGCGCAATGGAATCAATCCGGCATTCAGAATTAGCCGCCGAACCGAGCGGTGTGCCGTCATCGAAGAAAGCGCGGAGATACCACTCACCGTCCCAGCCATTCAGCTCGATATTCCGGCGCAGTTGGGCCGCTTCCTTCCTGCAGAGTTCGGCAAAGGGCAGGTCCTTACGCAGGCGTGCGATCTCAGTGAACCTCATGAGCACGTCATAAAGGAAGAATCCCAGCCAGACGCTTTCGCCTTTACCGTGTTCGCCCACCATGTTCATGCCGTCGTTCCAGTCACCCGAGCCGATGAGCGGCAGGCCATGTTCTCCAAAGCTGAGCCCCTTCATAATTGCCCGCACACAATGATCGTACAAACCAGCCGCTTGTTCAGACCGGATGGGAAGATCATAATACGAGTCCTCGTCCGTGTTTACAGGCCGGCCCTCGAGGAAGTGGACGGGTTCATCCAATACCCCGGTGTCTCCGGTGTTCAAAACGTAATTGGAGGCAACCAGCGGCAACCAGAGGAAATCATCAGAACAGTGTGTGCGCACGCCCCTGCCCGAAGGAGGATGCCACCAATGCTGGACATCGCCCCCCCTGAACTGATGGGCCGCGCACAGGAGCAGATGCTCACGCATGAGGCCGGGTTCTGCGTGTATAAGCGCCATCACATCTTGCAATTGATCACGGAAACCGAAGGCGCCCCCTGACTGGTAATATCCGCTGCGCGCCCAGATGCGGCATGCAATAGTCTGGTATAAGAGCCAGCCATTGGCCAGGATAGTCACGGACTGGTCGGGTGTTTCCACCTGCACCGCGCCAAGCGTATGGTTCCAGTACTGCCACACCGCGTCGAGCGTGGTGCGCGCTGCAGCAGGTCCCCGGAAGCGGCGCGCTATGTTGCCGGCGTCATCAGCATCTCGTCCTGTGCCGAGCCTGAAGATGATCTCGCGCTCTTGTCCGTCAGCCAGATCGAATGGTACCTGGATGGCGGCACAGGGGTCCAGGGCAGGTCCTCCCCTGCCGGAAAGCCGCGTCCGGTTCATTGCCGCCGGATTACGGAGCGCGCCGTTGCGGCCAAGGAACTCGGTCCTGTCGCCGCTTACAGTACGAGTAATGTCGTCTACGTCGAAGAAGGCAACCCGGTCAGGGAACTCTGTATTATAAGGGTTTCTGGCAAAGAGCGCGCCGCTTTTAGGATCAAGTTCGGTAATCACATGCATTGCTGTTTTGGGCCGCAGGTCTCCAAGCACCCATTCCACGTATCCTGTGGCGGAGAGGCGGCGTGATCTGCCTGACTCGTTTCGCACCTTGATTACTGTGAACTTGACCGGCGTGTCTATGGCTACATAAACCCATACCTCCGAGCGTATACCACGCTCCGTGTGCTCAAAGACGCTGTAGCCGAATCCGTGCCGGGTGACATAAGGGGTCGCTCCGCGGACGGGCAGGGGGGCAGGGGACCAGAAATGTCCCCGCTCTTCATCACGGAGATAGAAGGCTTCGCCGCCCGAATCGCAAACAGGATCGTTACCCCAGGGCGTGAGGCGGAACTCGTGGGCATTCTCGCCCCAGGTATAGGCAAGCCCGCTCTCTGAAATTACGGTCCCGAAGTGCGGGTTTGCCAGCACATTCACCCACGGCGCCGGCGTCACCTGCCCGTGCGCGGTCGTAATTACGTACTCGCGCCCGTCCGGGGTGAATCCTCCCAGCCCGTTGAAGAACGACAGATCGTGACGGGGCAACGCGGCGACCGCCGGCGGTTCGGAGCCGCGGGTCCGGGTCGGTGTAAGGAGCGGCACTGTTACTTTAATAAGACTGCGACGGTTGATTTGGTCCGCCAGCGCTCCCCGTCTGTCGGTGATGATGGCGCGCGAGACGGTTTGGAGCAGGATGCGATCTTCGTTCGATATCTGGTCCGCGGGCCTTACGAAAATGCCGCCGGGTCGATCGGTCACGTTGGCTTCAGTGCCCACGGCAATGAGCCCCATAATCTGGTCGTGCAGAAGCTGCCGGTAACCGGCATGATCTTCGTTCCAGATCACCAGGTCCACTACCAGTCCTTTCAGACGCCAGTACGCGTGGGCCTGTACGA
>CAYZNA010000552.1:0-2265 GCA_964478665.1 uncultured Anaerolineales bacterium | reverse complement strand
GGGGGGGGGGGGGGGGGGGGGGGGGGGGGGGGGGGGGGGGGGGGGGGGGGCAGGTTTGCCTGAACACCTGACACCTCTTCACCTGACACCTCGGACTACGATAGCCCGGGCGCGGGGCGAAGCCGCTCGACGAGGGCTTTCTCCAGTGGAAAGGCATAGAAGCGGCGCTCCACCCGCCAGCGACTGAGCCGGCTGAGCAGGCGCCGCAGGCGGGGCATCCCCATGCCCCGCTGGCGGTTGTGGCCGTAGGCGTGGCGCTGATAGAACTTGAAGCACTCCACCCGCTGCCACTGTTCTTTCGTGACCCACTCCCCCCGGCCACCGAGGTAGTCAAAACCGGCCCAGCCCTCCAGCGTGGTGGGGAAGCGGTAGCCAGAGCGCTCCAGCTCGTCAGCAATGGGGTTGCCGGGATAGGGGCGGTAGTAAAAGATCGACGCCTCGAAGTTCGGGCTGATGGCCCGCAGCCGGGCAGCCACGTCGAGGGTCTGCTCAACGCTCTCGTCAGATTCGCCCGGGAAGCCGACGATGAAGTTGAGGATTGCCCCGATGCCGTGCCGGGCGCACTTCTCGGCGCTGGCGAACACCTGCTCGAGGGTGATGTCCTTCTCGATGCGCCGCAGCACCTCCGGCGAGCCGGACTCCACTCCGATCATCACCCGCCGCAGCCCGGACCGATTGCACAGCCGCAGCAAGTCATCGTCCAGCCGGGCGCCCTGATCGGCACGCATGGTGGCGGTCCACCCGACCTCCAGCCTCGAAGCCAGAAACGCCCTGGCGATTGCCTCCACCCACGCCCGGCTGGTGAAGAAGGTCTCGTCCTGAAACGAGATCTCGGTAAAGCGGTAGCGGCGATGATGCTCTGCCAGCTCACTGGTCATGCGCTCCGGGGCCAGCCCGTACCAGCCGCGCAGGTACACCGTCGGATCGGCGCAGAACGTGCAGCGAAAGCGGCAACCCTGCGAGGAGATGTAGTCGAACTGCCGGCGGCTCTTGTGGCGGAAATAGCCCTCCACGTCAATCAGTTCGTAGTCGTGCGCGGGCAAGTGGTTGAGGTCGCGCAGGGGGGCGGGGCCTCGTGCGACGCACCCGGCGACCCCACCCGGTCCCTCCCCCGCCGCCAGCCGGGCAACAATCTCGGCGAAAGGGTCTTCCCCCTGCCCGATCACTACGGCGTCCACCGCCGCTTCCGCCAGACACTGCTCCGGGAACAGGGAGGGATGCCACCCACCCCAGATCACCGGCAGGTTGGGGCGGGCGGCCTTGACGGCGCGAGAGACGGCCAGCGCGTCGCGGATGGGCGCTCCCGTCAGGACGGTCACTCCCAGGCAAAGGGTGCTCTCGTCGAGGCGATCCAGCAATGCCCGGACCGGGTCGGCCTCCAGCCGGCCGTCCACGATCTGCACCTCGTACCGGCCGCGATCGAGCGCCGAGCCGACCGCGATCAGCGCCAGCGGCATGGTCCAGAACACCGCGCGGGGGTTGTAGAGGACGACTCTGTGCTTCATCCGGCCTCAGGACGATCTGGTAACGCGCCAGGCGCGCAGCCGGGCCTGCGCCCGCAGCAGGCCGGCCCACTGGTAGGGGATGGAGGCCGCCTGCCGCAACAGGGCCGCCCGCCAGCCCCCGATTGACGCTATCGGGGGCCAGTGCCCCGGCTGCCGCGCCGCCTGCCCCAGGGCGGTCCACGCCCGGCGCAAACGGAACTCGCGGTGGACGCGGGTGTGCAGCGTGCGGTAGAACTCGGTGGGAAACGGGCCGCGGTACAGCATGGCCAGATCGTCGCTGTCGTACCAGTTGGCCCTCTCGCCCAGTTCCTCTCTCACTCGTTCGTAGAACTTCGTGCCCGGCAACGGGTAGCTGACCGAGATGCCGATGTCGTCCGGCAGGCACTCGCGCACCATTTTGAGCGTGAGCTGGATGTCTTGCCAGGTCTCGCCGGGGTAGCCAAACTGCAGGAAGAACCCGACCTCGATGCCGCGCCGCCGCAGCCGCGCGGCGGCGGTGTACACGTCGCCCACCGTGGTGCCCTTCTCCATCGCGTCGAGCACTTTCTGCGAGCCGGACTCGGCCCCCACCCAGACTGTGCGGCAGCCGGCGGCGGCCAGCGCCGCGGCCGCCGGTTCGGTGACCAGATCAGCGCGCAACAGGCACTTAAAGGGGATCACGGCCTGCGCCTCGCGCACCAGCCGGGCATAGCGCTCCACCCAGCCCGGCTTCAAGCCAAAGATGTCGTCCGCGAACCATAAGTGATCGGGCGCGTAGGTC
>CAYZNA010000551.1:0-2265 GCA_964478665.1 uncultured Anaerolineales bacterium | reverse complement strand
AGCGTCTCCAGCACCTGCGGGGCCTGATGCTGGTACAGCGTCTGCCTCCCCTGAAACCGGCCCAGCGCGGTCATCAGGTTGGCCACGGTCACGTCAACCGGTTCGAGCAGGCGGTCGTTTCGAAAGGACCACATCTCACATCCTCGCCAGCAGTTCCTTCTTCTTCTGCTGGAACTCGGTGTCGCTCAGAATGCCCTCCCGCCGCAGGCGGTCGAGCTGCGCGATCATGCCGGGGATGTCGCCGGGGCGGGGTTCGTCGCCGGCGGCCGGCGCGGACTCCTGCTGCCCGGCACCCTCTCTGGCGTTGAGCATGGCCGTTTTGAAGCCCACCGGGTTGGCGATGCGCTGGATCAGGTTGACACCCAGCTCGCTGGCGGTGAGGATTTCGATGTCGCCGTAGTTGAGCAGGCGGCCGAGGGCGGTCTGCTCCATCTTCACGTCGTTTACCTTGTCCAGCGAGGAATCGGTGATGCTTTTGTTCAGCACCCCGCTGACCTGAATCACCCGCCGGTTGGTGATCACATACTGGCGGTACTGCCAGAGCAACACGTCGCGGGCAATGCCCACCACCGGCACCAACAACAGCAGGCTGCCCCACAAAGCCACGCGATTGACAGCAGAGGCAATGGTGACCAGCACAGCAATGCCGACCAGCAGCGCGAACTCGACCAGCGTATCGCGCAGCAGCACCAGCCAGTGCTGGCGCGTAATCAGCAGAATGCGTTCGTGTTTGCCGAGCAAGGTGTCCAGATATCGAGTAGTCATGGTCCCTCCTCCTGTCTTGCGCACACTGTAGCGCCGCCGGCAACGCGCCAGCGCCCGGCCCGCACCCGATTGTATCCCCGCGCGCGGGGAAAAGGCAAATCATCCGGTGTACAATTGCCCTCCCCGGAGGAACCCCATGCCCCATGCCGACTTGCTAATCACCAACGCGCGCGTCTTCACCGCCGACCCGGCCCAACCAGCCGCCGGTGCGGTGGCGACCGTGGGCGCGCGCCTCGCTTTTGTAGGCAGCACTGCCGAAGCTGCCGCGTGGCGCGGGCCGCGCACCCGCGTAATTGACGCCGCCGGCTGCTCGCTGCTGCCCGGCCTGATAGACAGCCACTTTCACCTGCTGCCCGGCTCACTCGGGCTGGGCGATGCGGGACTGCGCGAGGTGGACTCGCTGGAAAGCCTGTCGGCAACCCTGGGGGAGTTCGCCGCCGCCAACCCGGGGCGGGAGTGGCTGGCCGGCTACGGGCTGCGCTATGGGCTGCTCCCTGGCGGGGGCGAGCTTACCCGCCAGCACCTCGACGCCCTGCCGCTCCCTCCCGACCGCCCGCTGATTGTCTTTGCCTACGATTTGCACACCGCCTGGGCCAACACCGAGGCGCTGCGCCGGGCCGGCGTGCTCCACGGCGCGGAAACCGGCCCCAACAGCGAAATCGTCCTCGGGCAGGATGGCCTGGCCAGCGGCGAACTGCGCGAATCGGGCGCGTTCTCCCGGCTGACGGCGCTGATCCCGCCGCCGGATGCGGCCCGGAAGCGCGCCTTGCTGCACAAAGGGCTGGCCGAAGCCGCCGCGCTGGGGATCACCAGCCTGCACAACATGGACGGCGACGCCGAGCAGCTCGCCCTGTACGCCGCGCTGGAAGATGCCGGAGAACTCACGCTGCGGGTGTATTGCCCGTACCGGGTGGAGCCGGAGACCCCGCCGGAGGCGCTGGCCGAGGCTGCGGCCTGGCGGGAGGCCTATCAGACCGAGTTTGTGCGCGCCGGGCTGGTCAAGTTCTTCATGGATGGCGTGATCGGGCGATGGTCATCGTTTCGGCCACAGGGTCAAACGAGCGACTGGAGCAGATATGGTTGCGACGCTGGCCGTGAACGGCTCCGGGCCGGCCGGCGAGGAAAGTCGACACGGTCAAGTAGCCATGCAAAGAGGTCGTTGGGCCTGGCATCGAAGAAGCGCCCGGCAGCGGTGGTACCATCATTGCGCCGGGTAAAGAAGTTGTGCACGGTGGTCAGGGCGGCCAGTTTGCGGTCGCTGATACGATGTAAGCTGTTGCTCCAGAGCAGTGGAGACAGTCTCCGCAGTTCGGGGTGCGCCGCTTTCTAGGTCATAGGGATGGTACGCGGCGCTGATCGTCTGCACGGCTTGCCTGGCGCGTGCTTGACGGGATTGAGCTGTCTCAAAGGCCACCTGGGCCTCCTGTTCCTGCTCTGCGGCCGCCTGGATGCGCCTGTCAAAGGCCGGTGGACGCCCGGGACCATGCTTTTCATTGACAT
>CAYZNA010000550.1:0-2271 GCA_964478665.1 uncultured Anaerolineales bacterium | reverse complement strand
TGCTCCATCCCCAACGGCTGCACGGGCGACGCCTGGTACAACTTCGACCCGGCCGCCGCCAAAGCCCTGCTGGCCGAGGCCGGCTTCCCCGACGGCTTTGAGACAAAGATCTTCTACCGCGACGTGTTCCGCGGCTACCTGCCCGAGCCGAGCCTGGTGGCGGTTGAATTCCAGACCCAGTTGAAGGACAACCTGGGCATTACTGCCGAGGTGGTGGTAATGGAGTCCGGCCAGTTCATCGCCGAGTCCACCGCCGGCAAGCTGGACGGCTTCTACATGCTGGGCTGGGGCGCGGACTACCCGCACATCACCAACTTCCTCGACTTCCACTTCGGCGAGTCCAACCCGCAGTTCGGCACGCCGCACGCCGAAATCTACGAGGTGCTGGTAGAGGCCTCTCAGATCGGTGACGCGGCGCAGGCCGAGTCGCTGTACGTGCAGGCGAACACCGCCATCCGCGAACTGGTGCCGATGGTGCCCATCGCCCACGGCGCTTCGGCGCAGGCCGCCGGCGCCGGCAGCAAGACCCACGTGCCGCCCTTCGGCCAGGTGCAGTTCCAGTACGTCAACCCCGGAAAGGACACCATGGTCTTCATGCAGAACGCCGAGCCGATCAGCCTGTACTGCGCCGACGAGACCGACGGCGAGTCGCTGGGCGCCTGCGAGCAGGTAGTTGAGCCGCTGCTGCGCTACAAGACCGACTCCGGCGACACTGTTCCGGCCCTGGCGACGGCCTGCACGGCGAACGCCGACTCGACAGTGTGGACCTGCACCCTGCGCGACAAGGTCAAGTTCCACGACGGGTCAGACTTCGACGCCAACGACGTGGTGGCCTCGTGGGCGGCCGGCATTGACGCGGCCAACCCGTACCATAAGGGCAACACGGGCGCGTTCGAGTACTACGCCTACCTGTGGGACGTGCTGATGAACGCTCCCAAGTAGGGCCGTTCGCAGCGCATCCCGAGATCCACATACGCCAACGCGGGACTCCGGTCCCGCGTTGGCCTCCCATCAACCGGCAGCGGAACTCTCCCGTCTGGGGACAAAACAGGCCCATGATCCAGTACACCCTGCGGCGCATCCTGGCGTCCATCCCGGTGCTGTTTGGCATCCTGCTGGTCACCTTTGCGCTCGCCCGGTTGATCCCCGGCGACCCGTGCAAGGCGATCCTGGGGGAAAAAGCCACCGCGCAGGTGTGCGCGAGATTCACCGCCGAGCACGGGCTGGACAAACCGCTGCCGGTGCAGTTTGCCATTTACATGGGCAAGATGCTGCAAGGGGACTTCGGCGACTCGATCCGCTACAGCCGCCCGATCTCCATCATCCTGGTGGAACGGCTGCCGATGACCATTGAACTCAGCCTCGCGGCCCTGCTGATTGCCGTGACGGTGGGCATCGCGGCCGGCGTGGTCTCGGCCAGCCGCCATAACTCGGCGGTGGACGTGGTCACCATGGTGGGGGCCAACGTGGGAGTCTCAATGCCGGTGTTCTGGTTGGGCCTGATGCTGGCCTACGTGTTTGCCCTGCTGCTCAAAGACACACCCTTCTGGCTACCGCCCTCCGGCCGGCTGACGGCGGGCGTCTCTGCCACCCCCTTCTTTGAGGTCTACAACCTGCCGGTGGAGAAAAACACCGCGCGCTTTTATTTCTACGAATTCTTCGCCAACCTCTTCCTGTTCAACTCGGTCATCACCGGCAACTGGAAGGTGTTCTGGGATGCGCTCAAACACCTGATCCTGCCCTCCGTGGCCCTGAGCACCATCCCGCTCTCGATCATCGCCCGCATGACCCGCTCCAGCCTGCTGGAAGTGCTCGGGCTGGACTACATCCGCGCTGCGCGCGCCAAAGGCGTGCGGGCGCTGCGCGTGGTGCTGGTGCACGCCCTGCGCAACTCCCTGCTGCCGGTGGTGACCGTTATTGGCCTCTCGCTCGGCGGGCTGCTCAGCGGGGCAGTGCTGACCGAAACGGTCTTCAGCCTGGCCGGCGTCGGGCGCATCCTGTTCGAGGCCATCACCGCCCGCGACTACCCCATCATTCAGGGCTTTGTGGTGGTGATCGCCGTCGGCTACGTCCTGATCAACCTGCTGGTGGATCTCTCCTACGCCTACCTCGACCCCCGCATCCACCTCAATTGAAACAATCCGCCCCCATGGACCGACCCCAGTCACCGGCCCGCCCGGCCCCCCCCGAACTTCCACCACTGGAGCGAGAGGGCCTCGCCGGGCCGCCGGCCGCGCTGTGGCGAACGGCCCTGCGCCGCCTCTTCCGCCG
>CAYZNA010000549.1:0-2274 GCA_964478665.1 uncultured Anaerolineales bacterium | reverse complement strand
ACTTTGAGAGTGCGCCGGCCGGTGCGATGGTCGTGCACCCCTTTTTCTTTCGTGCTGCGCACGTAGGAGCGGACCAACCCGCCCGGCGGCGGGGCCGGGAGGGCCAGCGGCGTGGATTCCAGGTGAAGGCCCGTCCGTACGATGCGCGCGGCCTCCGCCGCCAAATCGTCGGGCAGCAGATTGCCCGCGAAGCTCAGGCGCTGCTCGGCGCCGGCGCGGCGAACGGTCACCTGCGTGGTCAGGCCGGGGAGGAGCAGCCCGTTCCGATTCGCCGGTTTGACGGCGACTTCCAAATCGGGGGGCGCGGCGGGCAGCTCGTCCTCCGGCAGTTCGGGGATCACCACCACGCCGGCCGACAGTTTCTGAACGACTTCCTGGCCGCCCACTTTCGCCAGCTGCACCAGCCGGTGGGTCCCCGGCTCGCCTTGCAGCAGGCCGTAGACCCCGAAGCCGCTGATAGCCAACAGGGCGCTGAAGCTGCGGCCGTCAGGCGATTGGTCTTCCCCCAAGACGCTCGCCGTCACGCGGCGGCGCCTGGCCCAGTTCAAATACATTTTGGCCAGCGCGGCGACCCACTGGCGGGCCGCCGCGAGCCTGGACTTGATGCTGATCTGCAAATAGGCGCCGCAGGCGTCATGCGGCCCGCTGAGCCAGGACGCAAATTCGATGCGGGGCAGTTCGCCCAGGAGAAATTTGTAGGGCCGGGCCGCGGCTTCGAGCGAGGGGGCCCCCGAGGTGCAGTTTTCGGCCAGGCGGTCGAGCGCCTGCCGCAGGCTGCTGAGCAGGTCCACCGTGCTGCTGGCGCGTTGATAGGCGTCCAGCTTGCGCCGGGCGGCCGCCTGGTCATTCCAGAAACTTACGTCCGCCATCTCGGCGAGGATGGCGTCGCGCTCGACGCGGGCCGCCGTGACCCCGTGCATTTCTTCCAGCGCTTCCACGCGCGCGGCGAGCACAGGCAGGGCCTCGCGCATCTCGGCCAGCGTGATCGAGAGGGGCGCCTCGGCCGCCGGCGGTGGGGTGGGCCGGGCGCTGACGGGCGGCAGGTAGGCGGACGTGACGCGCCCATGCTTCAGGTACAACCGCAGGGTTCCCCCGACCGTGTCGGGCGGGAGCGTATTGATCTCCCGCGCCAGGGGATAGGTGATGGTCTTTTCGATCTGCCGCTTCAGGTAGCGCGCCCCATAGTGCGGGCTGTAGCCCAAAGCCACGACCTGCTCGATCACTTCATCTGTGATGTCAATTTCGAACTGGCGGCGGGTGAGGCCCTCCCGCTGGAGCAGATCCCCGATTTCGCGCCGGGCAATATCGGCCATCACCGACCGGTTAAGCGGGTGGAAGACGCACACCGCGTCAATCCGGTTCATAAATTCGGGGGTGAAGTACTGCTCGGTCTTAGACAGGACCTCCTTCTCGCGGGCTTCGAGCGTCTCGCCCACGTTGAACCCGATGCGGCCCTGCTCGACGAGTTGCGCCCCAAAGTTGGAGGTGACGATCATGATCGAGTTGCGCAGGTTCACCAGCTCGTCGTTGCCGTTGATGAGCAGGCCCTCGTCGAAGAGCTGCAGGAAGCGCTGGTAAATCAGCGGGTGCGCTTTTTCAAATTCATCCAGCACGATGACCGAGAACAACTTGCCCGCCAGCCGGTTGGTGAGCTGGCCGCGCCGGGCGGCCAGGGTGCGGCCGTGGGGGTTGCCGAATAATTCGGTGTGCTGGTGCCAATGGGCGTAGTCGGCCATATTGAAGCGCATCAGCCGCTCGTGGGTGCCGTAGAGATATTCGGCCAGCGTCCGGGCGAGTTCGGTCTTGCCGACGCCGGTTGGGCCGAGAAAGAGAAAAACGCCCATCGGCCGCAAGGGGTTGTTGACGCGCGCGCGCAGCAAGCTGAGCGCCTGGACGATGGCTTCTACGGCCTGGTCTTGAGCCAGCACGCGCTGCTTGAAGTAGCGCAGCACGTCCACCTCGCCGAAGGGGACGGTATCATCCAGCAACATCTGCGGCAGGCCGCTCTGCTCGCCGAAACGGCGGATGACCTCTTTGGCGGTGAGTTGGGCTGTATCGCCCGTAGCGGCAACGGCCAGCGTATCGCGCAGCAGGTCAATCGTCTTGCCCGGCTGGACCTGGTCGAGGGCGTAGCGCTGGCTGAGGTCCAGGGCTTGATCAATCGCTTCGTTTGTCACGGCGACGCCGTGCAGAACTCCCAGGTCTTCGGCGGCCCGCCGGACGATTTGCCGGGCGGTCGGCAGGTCAGGTTCGGTGATGCGCACCGGCAGGAAG
>CAYZNA010000548.1:601-2282 GCA_964478665.1 uncultured Anaerolineales bacterium | reverse complement strand
AAAGTGCAGCAAGCCCAGAGCAATCCGGGCCAAGTTTGGGCTCTAAACTACAGCACTTACCGGTTGCTTGTAAGTGGTAAGTGGTAACTGGTAAGTGCGCCCCGCCATGCACCGGCCTCGCATTGGGTGTTTTCTCATCTACTGGGGCCTGGTCGCGCTGGCGATCTTTGCAGCGACCATGGTCAACAACAGGCCGGAGGCGTGCCCGCTGCTGATTGGCGTGGGGCTGCTGGTGCTCGGCCTGCTGATGCGGCTTGCGGCAAAGCCGGCGGCGCCCCCGCCGGCCCCGTCCGCTCCCGCGCCGGCCGCCCCCAGACCTGCGCCTGCCCCGCCGCCCCGGCCAAAGGGATTGAAAGCAATGTTCAAGCTGCCGGGAAAGAAGAAATAGCCATGACCAGCGAAGCCGGCCTCGATGGGGCCATCTTTCACTCGGGCGGCTGCCGCCTGCTGGGCGGTTTCTACCGCGCTGGCGGCGCAGCCCCCCGCCCCACCGCCCTGCTGCTGCACGGCGTCCCCGGCGTGGAGAAAAACCTGGACATCGCCTACGCCCTGCGCGACGCCGGCTGGAACTGCCTGTACTTCCACTACCGGGGCAGTTGGGGATCGCAGGGTGACTACTCTTTCTTGAATCTGGTGGACGATACCCGCGCCGCGGCCGAATGGGCGCTGGCCCGACCCTCCACCGACCCGGAGCGCCTGGCCATCGTGGGCATGAGCATGGGCGGCTGGACGGCCGGCATGGCCGCCGCTGCCGATCCCCGCTTCCGGGCCGTTGCCCTGCTCTCCCCGCTCTCTGACCCCGGCCAGGGCCAACTGCCGCCGGAGATGGCCCGCGAGTTCGCCGCCGCCCTGCACGGGACTTCCGGCGAGAAGCTGGCTGCCGAGTGGGGGCAACTCGCCGGGCTGCCCTCGGTTGCCCACTCCCTCGCGGGCCGTCCCGTGCTGCTGTGCACCGGCGACCGCGACGAACTCTTCCCTCCCGCGCACTACACCACCCTGCTGGCCGCCCTCCCGGACCTCGCCTGGCGGCGCTTCCCCGGCGGGGATCACGTCTTCTCCGCCTGCCGCCGCGAACTGGTGCAGACCGTGGTAGACTGGCTTGATGAGGTCAACCGCTGGCACCGGTGAGATCAACTGCCGACAACATGAAACTTGCCCAACAGCCTTATTTGATCCCGCAAGAGGTGGAAGACAACGCGCTGAACCTGCTTGACAGGCCTCGCTCAATTGGCGCGTTTGCCGGTGATTTCTATACGCCTCACATCAATCCGTCGCTGCAACGATTCGTCGAGTCAAACGCCAACACGCGGGGATTGAGAGCGACGCACCCCTTTCCGGAGAACCTTGTGGCGGGAAAGAACACCTACGTGTACGACGCGCATACCTACCACACGAAAGTTCCGCCAGAGGCAATCTCGAAGCTGATTGAACACTTCACAGAACCGGGGGATTTGATTCTGGATCCATTCTGCGGGTCGGGTATGACCGGTGTCGCGGCCCTGTGGACGCAACGTAAGCCTGTCCTTGTTGACCTTTCTCCAGCCGCCACATTCATTTCAATGGGGTTTCTTACTCCTGTAGAAGAATGGAAGTACAAAGAGGCGTACAGGGCGATTCTGGCTGCCGAGAAAGGCGAGGAATTCGCGCTCTATGGTACCCACTGCCGGAAGTCCGGCCAGCT
>CAYZNA010000548.1:0-591 GCA_964478665.1 uncultured Anaerolineales bacterium | reverse complement strand
CTACGGAACCACGTGCAGGAAGTGTGGTCAGTTGGTTCCCATGGAGTATATGGTGTGGAGTTATGGGCTGGTCTGTGAGTACTGCAGCAAGGAGTTTGTGCTCTGGGACGTAGCCCGGGACGAGCGCGATGACGTGCGCGAAAGCAAAATCAGGAGCGCATTCGACTGCCCGCACTGTGGCAAGTCTCTCCAGAAGCGGAAGTTGCGGCGCACTCGGCTCTATCCCGTTCAGATCGGTTACCGCTGTTGCGAGTCGGGTCTCAAGGAAACCAGAGCCTCCCCCGATGCGCACGATCTGGAAGTCATCCGCCTCACTGAGAGAAACGGCCTGCCGGAAGGGCTCTGGTTCCCAACCGCGATGCTTCCGGCGGGAGTCAATACCCGGCAAGCCATCGCCCACGGCCTGAGATCTGTGGATGCCCTTTACACAAAACGCAACTTGCGCGCCGTCGCCCGATTATGGGACATCGCCCGCAAATGGCCGGACGACGAACTGAGCGCCGAACTCCTCTTCACCGTGACCTCGCTATACCAGAGAGTAACTCGGTTATCTGAATTCAGGTTCTGGGGGGGGAGCGGGAATATCGCCAA
>CAYZNA010000547.1:0-2302 GCA_964478665.1 uncultured Anaerolineales bacterium | reverse complement strand
CGGGCTGGCGAATCAACGTCACGGAAGGCTACCCGAGGGCAGGGGAGGCGATGCTCGGGTCGCTGGTGCTCATCGCGGTGCGCCCAATGCGGCTTGTCCAGACGCTGGGCGGAACATACCACGAAGCCAACGCGCCCGCCCGCTGGCGGCATCTTGTCCGACGTGCCGCTCACCTACGGGGCCGCCAACTGGATCGAGGCGGGGTACAACGCCGGCATCACCTCCGGCTGCGCGCCGGGTACCGGCGACCCGCCGGGTCTGCCCTACTACTGCCCGGATGACAACGTCACCCGCGATCAAATGGCGGTGTTCCTCGTGCGCACCTTTGACCTGCCCCTGCCGCCCGCGCCGTGCAGTGACGATTCAGCCTTTGTGGCCGACATCACCATCCCGGACGGCACTGAGTTCGGGCCGAACACACCCTTCACCAAGATCTGGCGCATCCGCAACAGCGGGGGCTGCACGTGGGACGCCAGCTATCACTACGTGCACATCTCCGGCCCGGCGATGGGCGCGCCAGAATGGGTGCTGCTGCCCGTCACGGTGGCGCCGGGCGAAAACGTAGACATCTCGGTGGACTTTGTCTCCCCGGCCACCCCTGGCGCCTATCGCAGCACATGGCAGATGCAACGCCCGAGCGGCGCCAACTTCGGCGCCCGGCCCTACGTGGAAATTGTGGTGGTGCTGGTCACCTCCACCCCTACGGCCACGCGCACACCCACAGGCACACGCACGGCCACCCCAACTGGCACACCCACGGCCACACCGACAGGCACACCCACCCCGACCGGCACACCTATTCCCGAAGGCGCGTGGGGGGAACGGCTGCGAAGCGGAAGATGAAGCGCCCATCGCCGATCTCTGACCCAAACTTCTCGTGGTTGCGCAAGTGAGCCCGCAGGCGGCGGCGCACGTTCGCGCTGCGCCCGAGGTAGACCACCGGGCTGGCGCGGTTGGGATAGGGGGCAGGCGGGGGCGGGGCGAGCGCAGCGGGGGCGACCGCAGGGGTCGCCCCAACGGCAATCTCATACATGCCCGGGCCGGCGGGCGCGTGCGCGGCGACGGCGTCGGGCGTCAGTGGACACGAGGGCGAGAAATCAAAACCCGGCGGCGGATAAATCGGCCGCCGGGCGCGCCGATGCCAGGGCGGTATCCCCAGGGCCTGGCGCGCGGCGGCCAGCGTGCGGCGCGCGGCGGCCTGGCCCCATCGGGCATACACCAGTTGCCGCAATTCGTCATCCGTGCGGGGACGTTCCAGTTCACCTCGCTTGAGTTCGAGCGCCTCGGCATCCAACAGCGCCTTGAGGCGGTAGCGCAGGACGATCTGGGCATTCGGCAGGAGACAGCGCAGAAGAATATCGCCGGCGGCGGGGAGGTGAACCATGAAGCCGCGCGTTGCGCGAGAGAGCAGGCTGACATCCAGCGTCGTCAGGCCCGGCGGTAGGGGCCCCCCGCCCGCCGGGCCGACGTGCCCGCCCCCGCCCGCCAAACGGCGGCAGAGCGCCGTCAGGGTCAGCGGCGCGAGATCGGCCCACGCGCCGGAGCGCAGGAAGGTGGCCCGGGCTACCGCGACCGTCAGCAGGATCAGGTGCGTCAGCCGGTTGCGGGTGTTGATCGGCCGCAGGCGGCGCAGCAGCCAGTCGGCCTCCGGGTCGGCCGGGTCGCCGCCGATGGGCGTGCGCCCGTCCACCCTGAACTCTTTGCCCCAGGCCGGATGGCGATAAGCAATGGCGACATCGGGGGCGGCCATGTGCGCTTCGCGCCTCGTCGCCCTGACCTCGAGCGGGATCAACCGGGCGACGGCGCGGGCCGGCGAGCTGCTGGCGCGCTCACGCTCCGCCAGAGCCGCCGGCAGTGGGACGACCTCGATCCGCGCGGCCATCCGCCGGTAAATCGGCGAAGACTTGATCGTGTCTACCAACCTTTCGTAGCGATCGGGCGAATAATCCAGCCAGCGCGCCAGCACCATGCGGCCGATCAGGCGCGCGTCCACAACCAGTTGGCAAGTTCAGGACTTGAGGCTATACTTGACCGGAGTTCTCGGAATTCAGCGGAGACGAACCATGCCATGCTCGACCAGTTGTTTCTCAACCTGTTCACCAACGCCGCCGACGCCATGCCGGAGGGCGGAACGCTGACGATCCGAGCAAGTGGCGAGTGGCGATATGACGGCGGTCATACCCTCCTGCCCGGATATGAGGGAGAGTGATGACCACCATGACCATCCGCCGCTTGCGACTGGTTGCTTTCCTCGGCTCTCTCCTGCTCGTGGCCGCCTCGGTGGCCGTCACGTTCGCAGCCC
>CAYZNA010000546.1:0-2324 GCA_964478665.1 uncultured Anaerolineales bacterium | reverse complement strand
CTCCCCGCCCGGGAGAAGCTGTTTCCCATCGGGGAGAAGCCGTACCCCATCCGGGAAATGCGATTTCCTATCCGGGAGGGGTCGTTTCCCATCGGGGAGGCGCCGCTCCCCATCCGGGAAATGCGGTTTCCCATCGGGGAGGCGCCGTTCCCCATCCGGGAAATGCGGTTTCCCATCGGGGAGGCGCCGTATCCAAAAGAGGCCCCCTACCTTCCCACCTCCTTACCTCCTTTCCTCCTTACCTCCTTTCCTCCTTGCGGCTTGCTCGCCACGCTTCGCGACCAGCCCGGCAACGGTCGGGGCGCGGCAAGCAGTCAGCAGTAAAGCGATCAGCAGGATAGGGCGGCGGAGAGTGGACATGGGCGGGGTTCCGAGTCGGGACGCGCGGCGCACAGGGTCTGCATTGATACCCGACGCCGATCGGGAAAGTTCACCCTGGCACTCAGGCCCGGCGCGAGGTAGACTGTAGCGGTTCACAGGAGGGAGGCCCATGACCGAACGCATTTTGCGCTGGGGGTTGCTCAGCACGGCTCGCATCAACCGCGCCCTGATCCCGCCGCTGCGGGCCTCGACGCGCAACCAACTGCTGGCGGTGGCCAGCCGCACGCCGGAGCGCGCCCAGGCTTACGCCCGCGAATGGCGCATCCCGCGCGCTTTCGGCAGCTACGAGGCGCTGCTGGCCGACCCGGAAATAGATGTGATCTACAACTCGTTGCCCAACGGGCTGCACGCCGAATGGACCATCCGCGCCGCGCAGGCCGGCAAACACGTGCTGTGCGAGAAGCCGCTGGCGCTCACCCTGGCGGAGGTGGACGCCATGGCCGCCGCCGCCCGCGCCGCCGGGGTGGTGGTGGCAGAGGCCTTCATGTACCGCCATCACCCGCAAACCCTGCGCGTGCTGGAGCTAGTGCGGCAGGGGGCCATTGGCGCGCTGCGGCTGGTGCGCGGATCTTTCACCTTTAACCTCACCCGCCCCGGCGACGTGCGGCTGGACCCGGCCCAGGGCGGCGGCAGCCTGTGGGACGTGGGTTGCTACCCGGTCAGTTACGCCCGCGCGGTGATCGGGGCCGAGCCGCTGGAGGCCTTCGGTTGGCAGGTCAGCGGCCCGAGCGGGGTGGACGAGACCTTCGTGGGGCAGTTGCGCTTCCCGGGCGAGGTGTTCGCCCAGTTCGATTGCGGCTTTCGCGCCCCGTTCCGCACCCATCTGGAAATTGTGGGCAGCGAGGCAACGCTGACCGTGCCCAATCCCTTCAAGCCCGGGCAAAGGGAGCGCCTGTCGCTGCGGCGCGGCGATATGGAAGAGATACTCACCGCGCCGGGAGGGGAGCTGTACCTCGGCGAGGTGGAGGACATGGCCGACGCCGTTTTGCGGGGCAGGGCGCCGCGCGTATCGCTGGCCGACAGCCGGGGCAACGTGGCCGCCATTCTGGCGCTGCTGCGCTCGGCGCGCGCGGGCCGGCTGGTTGCGGTGGGGGAGGCATGAGAGCGCTGGTCATCGGCGATATTCATGGCTGCTACGCCGAGCTGCTGGAACTGCTGGAGGCCGCCGCGCTGGGGCCGGAGGACCACGTCATCGCCCTGGGCGACATTGTGGACCGCGGGCCGGAATCGCCGCAGGTGCTGGACTTCTTCCGCTCGCAGCCGCGGGCCAGGTCGCTCACCGGCAACCACGAGCGCAAGCACGTCCGCGCCTACCGGGGCGAGCTGCGTCCGGCGCTCTCGCAACGGATCACCCGCAGCCAACTGGGCGAGGGCTATCCGGCGGCGGTGGCCTTCATGGCAACCCTGCCCTACTATCTGGAACTGCCACAGGCGACGCTGGTTCACGGCTATTATGAACCGGGTGTGCCCCTGCCCGAGCAGCGGCAGAATGTGCTGGCCGGCACCATGGGCGGCGAGGCCCATCTCAAACGTCGCTATCCGCGCCCGTGGTATGAGTTGTACGACGGGGAACTGCCGCTGATCGTCGGCCACAAAGATTACGCCGGACCGGGCAAGGTGTTCATATATCAGGACCGGGTGTATGGACTGGATAGCAACTGCTGCCGGGGCGGACGGCTGGCCGGGCTGCTGCTGCCCGAGTTCCGCATTCTCTCGGTGCCGGCCCGCGCCGACCACTGGCGCGCGCTCAGCCTGCCCTCCCGAAAGGACATCGGGACGATGTGGCGCGCCGCGGCAGCGCAGCGGACCGCCGGCCAGCAGCCCGAGGAAGCGTGGCAGCCGCAGCCGTGGGACGAGCCGGGCGAAGCGGCCCTGCGGCAGATCGTGGAGAACCTGCGAAGCTGGCACACGCAAGTCCGGGCGGAACTGGAGGCGGACCCGAG
>CAYZNA010000545.1:0-2332 GCA_964478665.1 uncultured Anaerolineales bacterium | reverse complement strand
CGCAGGTTATCGGTGACTTCCTTCGTAAAGACAACGCGGATACGTCGATTCATAACATCAACCCCTCCTCCGACCCGATGGCGGCCACAAACGCATCCTCCAGGTTGGCCTGGCCGGTGGCCCGCCGCAGCTCGTCCGGCGCGCCGCTGGCGACCACCCGTCCCTGCGCGATCACCACGATGTGGTCGCACAGCGCCGAGACCTCCTGCATGATGTGGCTGGAAAACAGCACGCACTTGCCCTCGTCCCGCAGGCGGCGGATGAAAGTCCGCATGGCGCGCGTGCTCATCACGTCCAGCCCGCTGGTCGGTTCGTCGAGCAGCACGTTGCGGGGTTGATGCACCAGGGCGCGCGCGATGGCCACCTTGAGCCGCTGTCCCTGCGAGAACCCTTCGGCGCGGCGGTCGGCGATGTCCTGCATGTCGAGCAGCTTGATCAAGGCCTCGATGTTCCGCTCCAGGGGTTCGCCTCCCTGACCGTGCAGACGCCCGTAGTAGCGGATGTTCTCGCGCGTCGTGAGGCGGGGGTATAACCCGTGGCTGTCCGGCAGCGCGCCGAGGCGGTTCTGCGCCTCGCGCGCCGAGGCCACCACGTCGTACCCATCCACCGCCGCCGCGCCCCGGTTGGGCTTGAGGATGGTATACAGGATGCGGAGTGTGGTCGTCTTGCCCGCCCCGTTCGGGCCGAGCAGCCCGGTGATCCGGCCATCCGGCGCCGCAAACGTCACCTCCTGCAGCGCGACGACTTTTCCAAATGACTTGTGCAAGGCTCTAACTTCGATCATTGTCGGCAACCTTCAAGATCGGCTGATTCTCATGGCGACGGGCCGGTAAAGTCGAGAAAGAACGGCAGGGGCTGGATTTTTTGCACACACCCGGTCTCCAGCCCCTCGACCGCGCCGCTTTCGATAAAGGCCGCCGCAATCTTCGGGAGGCAGCCGCGATAAATGACGTTATGCCCCTGCCCCGGCGCTACCAGGTGCAGGCTGTGAGGGAAGGCCGCTGCCACCCGGTCCCCATTCGAGGGAGGCGTCACCGGGTCAGCCTCCCCGGAGAGGAGCAGGGCCGGAACGGTGGAGGTCATCGGTTCTTTCGCATTCGCTGGGATGTCTCCACGCGGCCAGATCGAGCAGATTTTGAAGAGTTGCCTTGTCTCAGAGTCGCCCAGGTACGTCCCGGCGTCCGCCCGCGCAGCTTCGGCCGGGGTGAAGAAGGGGACATCCTCGGCGCACACCACCGAGTAGGCCATGCCGTTGCTGATGGTGTCGGCGAGTTGTTCGCTCACCAGCAAATATTGGGCGGCCAGCAGGTGGTAATCCCCTGTAGTTTGCGTGGTGTGGATCAGCAGTGGGAGCAGCGCCGCCGTTTCGGGAGCATAACTGAGTAAGCGCACAACTGCCGCCGCCTTAGCGCGCGTGAGGGTCAATTCTGTGGCCCTGCCTGTGATGGGGTGAGCCAGGTTCACTTTGACCGGCTGCTGCTCAAGAGTCGCCAGGAGGGAATTAAATTCGGCGCGCAGGTTTGGAAATTTACTCTGGCAGGCCGGGTCCGCCGCACAGCGCCCAAAGATCAGGCCGAGGGCGCGCTGAGCATCAGGCGCCACGTCCGGGCCAAGGGCCAGGTCCGGCGGCACAATCCCGTCCAGGATGATCGCCCGCACATGCTCGGGGTGCTGGCGCAGGTAAGTCAGAGCCGCCCGTGTGCCATACGATACCCCATACACGTTGATCTGGTCGTACCCTAACGCCTCCCGCACCTGGTCCAAATCGTCCATGGCCAGGGAGGTCGTGTAGAGTCTCGGATCGGCGTCCAGTTGGTCGAGGCACTTTTCAAGCCAGGCGGCGACTTCTTCATCGCTATAAGCCGACAGATCTTCGCGCTTCGCGGTCTGCGCCGTGGAACAACGCAAGGGATGGGACTGCCCTGTGCCCCGTTGGTCTACCAGGACGATGTCACGCTGTTGATTGATTTTGTCAAAGGCAAACGACATTTGCAGATAAGACTCGGTGGCCGCCTGTCCCGGCCCGCCGGTGAGAAAGAAGAGCGGGTCGGGCGCGGGGCTGCGGCTGACGGCCGGCAGCACGGCGAGACACAGGGTGATCTGCCGGCCCGATCGCGCCGCCCGGTTTTCAAAGACGGTCAGCGCGCCGCACCGCGCTTCCAGGCGCGTGGATGAGCCGGGCGCCGAGAGCTGGCAGTCCACGAGCGGGATCGCCGGGACAGGCTTCGGGCCGGGCGTGGCCGCCGGCGAGATACATCCGAGGAGCAGCCCGGCGATGACCAGCAGCATCCGCAGGCAGGCGCTGAACCGTGAATGAGAATCTCGTATGGAC
>CAYZNA010000544.1:0-2334 GCA_964478665.1 uncultured Anaerolineales bacterium | reverse complement strand
CATCGAGATCATGCGCGGCTGCACCCGCGGCTGCCGCTTCTGCCACGCCGGGATGGTCACCCGCCCGGTGCGCGAGCGCCCGGTGGAGGAGGTGCTGGCGGCCATCGAGCAGGCGGTGCGCAAGACCGGCTTCGAGGAAGTGGCCCTGCTCTCACTCTCCTCTTCCGACTACAACCACGTGATTGATCTGGCGACGCGCGTGGGCGAGCGCTTCGCCGGCCGGCGCCTGACTATCTCCCTGCCCTCGCTGCGCATCGAGACCGTCTCAGTGGCGCTGATGGAGGCGCTGAAGGACAACCGGCGCGGTGGCTTCACCCTGGCCCCGGAGGCTGCCACCGAGCGCATGCGCGAGATCATCAACAAGCCGGTCTCCACCGCGCAACTGCTGGAAACCGCGCGCGAAATCTACGCCCGGGGCTGGACCACCATCAAGCTGTACTTCATGATCGGCCACCCCTCGGAGACGCTGGACGACGTGCAGGCCATCGCCGATCTGTGCAAGGCGGTGCTGGCCGAAGGCCGAAAGGCCCTGGGCAATAAGGCCAGCGTGACCGCCGGGGTGAGCACCTTTGTGCCCAAGCCGCACACCCCCTTCCAGTGGGTGCCGGTGGAGAGCATTGAGATCATCGAACGCAAGCAGGACCTGCTCAAGCGCGCCTTGCGCGGGCGCGGCCTGAAGCTGAACTGGAACAACCCGCAGGAGACCCATCTGGAGGCCTGGCTCTCGCGCGGGGACCGGCGCATGGGCCGCGTGATTCTGGAGGCGTGGCGGCGGGGGGCGAAGTTCGACGCGTGGAGCGAGGGCTTTCGCTACGACCTGTGGCTGGAGGGCTTCGAGGCCGCCGGGCTGGACCCGTGGTTCTACACCCGCCGCGAGCGCCCGATTGACGAGACTCTGCCGTGGGAGCACATTGACGCCGCCGTGACAAAGAAATTCCTCACCCAGGATTACCTGTGGAGCCAGGCCGGGCGCACGCGGATTGACTGCCGCGAGCGCTGCTTCGCCTGCGGCATCCTGCCCAAATTCATCGAACTGCGCCGCCAGCACCCCGGCGAGGCCTGGGAATGCCCGGAGGTCAGGCAGAGGGGTGAGAGGTGAGGGGTGTCAGGTGGGGAGGTGTCAGGTGGGGAGGTGTCAGGTGGGGAGGGGACCAAGCACCGTGTAGAATTGTATCGGCCAGGAGGCAGAAATGGCACTGATCGAACGCTTCGAGGATATCAGGGGATGGCAGGAGGCGCGAATACTCACCCGGATGATCTACCGGCTTACCGCGGAGGGACCCATCGCGAGAGGCTTCGGGCTGAGGGATCAGTTCCGCCGGGCGGCAGTCTCGGTGATGACGAACATTGCTGAGGGCTTCGACTGCGATTCAAAGATAGAGTTCGCCCGCTTTCTCGGCATTGCCCGGCGCTCAGCCGTTGAAATCCAGTCGCTACTCTATACTGCGCTGGACGTCGGCTACATTGACCAGCCAACATTCGACACACACTACGAACAAGCTCGCAAAACCAGAGCACTCACCGGCGCCCTCAAACACTCCCTCACCGGCAAGAGGGAAACATCCTGACGCGCCACACCTGAACACCCGACACCCGAACACCTGACACCCGAACACCTGACACCTCACATGCTCCGCGTCCGCGTCACCTTCGCCAAAACTGAGGCCATGCGCTACACCGGCCATCTGGACCTGCACCGCACGTGGGAGCGCACCATCCGGCGGGCGGGGGCGCCACTGGCCTACACCGAGGGCTTTCATCCCCACCCCCGCATCCAACTGGCCGCCGCCCTGCCGCTGGGCTCCACCAGCGACTGTGAACTGGCGGATATCTGGCTGGAAGAGGCGCTGCCGCCGGATGACCTGCGCGCTGCGCTGGAGAGGGCCGCCCCGCCCGGCATTCGCCTCCTATCGCTGGAGGCGGTGGATTTGCGCGAACCGGCCCTGCAGACCCGCATTTCCTCGGCCGAATACCAGATCCGCTTCCCGGACCCCCTGCCGCGCCCCGAGCTGGAATCCCGCGTGGGCGGGCTGCTGGCCCAGCCCCACCTGCCCCGCAGCCGTCGCGGCAAAGCCTACGACCTGCGCCCGCTGATAGAATCCCTGAGCGTCCCTCCCGCCCCGCTGTACGGGCGACCCGGCGGGTCGCCTCTACCCCCCGCCCTGTACATGATTCTCGCCGCCCGCGAGGGCGCCACCGGCCGCCCCGACGAGGTGCTGGCCGCGCTCGGCCTTGACCCGGCACAGGCGCGCGTTCGGCGCACAGCCCTGCACGTGAAACGTGAAAACGTGAAGCGTGAAAACGTGGAACCTGAAAACGTGGAACGTGGAACGT
>CAYZNA010000543.1:1514-2335 GCA_964478665.1 uncultured Anaerolineales bacterium | reverse complement strand
GGCTGCTTGGAGCCAACCGGTGCGAGCTATGGACCGACTGAAAACGGGGGACATCTGGGCTGGCCGGGCCGGCTCGCTGCTATGGGCCGCCGGCACAAGCATCGCTCTTGCGAATCCGGGGGCGAGAAATGTGCCACTACTCTTACTGGTTGCACTCCTCGTCTTCGGCGCGTCGCTGGCTGGCTCCGGGTTGCTCGCGCTTCGCTACCGGCGCCGGTTGGGAAGTTGGGCCGGCGTGGGTGGTCTGGCGCTCTTCATCGCTCTGACACAACTCTGGCCGCACCTGCAGCAGGCGGCCTATCCGGGGATCAGGCTCCCGGCGCTGGCGAGCGTGGCGCCGCTTCTATTTTTCGACGGCATGGTGGCCCTCGCCGTGGCGCTGGCGGCCTTTCTGCTGCGCCATGACGCCGGCCCGGCGTTGCTGGGCGGTACTTCGATTCTCTGGATGTGGGGGATCGCCGTCGGCGTTGCCCGCGCCGGGGGACCGGCCAACGTCATCCTGGGCGCGATGGCCAGCGCCCCCGAGGTGTGGTGGTTCAACACCCTCAATGCTCTGGCCTGCTGTCTGGTCCCATTCGGCGTCGCCGGAAGCTTCTACGGTTTCGCCAGACTGGTCAGCCGCGAAATTCGGCGGCAATGGTAACCTCCCCCGCCATCACCCGCCGTCCTGATGCTCCTCCAGCGCGAACAGCGCCTCCGCGTTCGCCAGGGCCTCACGCGTGACTTCGGCCACGAACACAGCCGTTTCCGACCGGGACAATCGAGCGGCTTTTGCTTCTTCCTCGGCCTGCGCCCGAATCAGCGGTTCCAACTTCCCCTCC
>CAYZNA010000543.1:0-1504 GCA_964478665.1 uncultured Anaerolineales bacterium | reverse complement strand
ATGCTCTGGCCTGCTGTCTGGTCCCGGTCGGCGCAATCGGAAGCTGCTATCATCTCGCCAGACTGCTCAGCCGCGAAATCCGGCGGCAATGGTAGCCCCCGCCATCACCCGCTATTCTGATGCTCCTCCAGCGCGAACAGCGCCTCCGCGTTCGCCAGCGCCTCGCGCGTGACTTCAGCCACGAACACACTCGCCTCCGAACGTGACAATCGAGCGGCTTTTGCTTCTTCCTCGGCCCGCGCCCGAATCAGCGGTTCCAACTTCCCCTCCGCGTGCAGCGCCCGCAGCCCTCCGGGCGGCCGCGACTGGATCACCGCCGCCGCCGTGCGATAGGCCGCTACGAGCGCCGGCAATGCCGGCGATTCGCCTCCTAGCCCCATCACAGCAGCCGGGGCATAGGCCAGGGTAAACTGGCCGTCAGTTTCGGACAGTCGCTCAAAGAATACGCGGGCAACATCGGACAACATCTCCAAGGAGGGGCCATTGACGCGCAGCACGGCGCGAGCCAGAAGGATAGTAAAGCGTTCCAGTCGCAACGAAAGAGGCAGGCGAGGCGGCGGAACGGCATCCGGGGCGGTGAATTCACCCCGCTCGTCGGCCAGCAGCACGTCCAGCAGATCAGCAAAGGCCGGCCCGCAGGTGGGGCAGGTGTCAATGTGCAAGGCCAATTCCGGGTAGCGCTCGCTGATCCGCAGACCGGCCATTTCTTCGTCCGCGAGTGTGGGGAGCATGGCCTCACACTCCTCGCACTGAACAGAAACCGCGTGCTCGTCCAGAACACGAACCAGGCGGTCAATCCGGTCACGCTGTGTCTTCCCGTCCATCACGCCCCTCCCGCCCCAGAAACACCCGGGTCCATCCCCTGGCCCAGAACCTGGCGCAACAAGGCGTGCAGACGGGCGCAGTCCCGTTGCAGCCAGCGGCGCGCCTGGGCCACCAACTGATAGCACTGCGCCACACTCGCGTTGAGCAATCGGCTCAGTTCGGTGTACTCCATGTCGTCGAAGAACCGGGCCACAAACGCGCGGGCCTGGCGCTCGTTATGGCTCAAACAACCCTCGATCGTCTCTCGCAACTGGCGCCGGAAGTCCTCTGTCTCGACTACGATTTCCGGCCCGGATCCCCCGTCGGGGAAGTCAAAGGGCGCGTCTTCCAGCTCGGGTGGGTCTTCCGGGTCAGGGTCGGGCAGGGGAGGCAAGAGCCGCCCGCTCCGGCGGTAGTAGTCCTTAAGTACCGCCCGCGCACGCCAGAACAGGAAACTGATGAAGGTATCCGGCGACTTCACCGTGTTCAGCCTCCCGGCCGCCTGCAAGATGGTCTCCTGCGACAGATCGGCGGTCAGATCCCGGTCCCAGTTCACCCCGCGCCCGATTACCGGCCACACCGTCTGCAAGGCCTCGACCCACGCCCGGTCGAATTGGTCGGAGGTGACATCCACGAAGGTGGCGTACAGGATTTCCGAATACACACTGGTCCCGGCCCGGCGGATGAGAGTCTCGGTGAG
>CAYZNA010000542.1:0-2347 GCA_964478665.1 uncultured Anaerolineales bacterium | reverse complement strand
CGAACCAAAACCCCCGAGCCGCCCGGCCGAACCAAAACCCCCGAGCCGCCCGGCCGAACCAAAACCCCCGAGCCGCCCGGCCAGACGAAAACTCCTGAGCCGCCCGGCCGAACCAAAACCCCCGAGCCGCCCGGCCAGACCCGTACTCCACCCGGTCAGCAACGAACGCCCGAGCCGACGCACACGGAGCGGCCGACGCAAGAGCATCCTCCGACACACACATCGCGGCCGACAGAGTCGCCCGAGCCGGCTCGCACTGAGAAACCCGCCCAGGTACTTGTTTAGCGTCTAATTCAAGATGCCACCACATATGGCGTCTCCCGTGCATGCCCACGCCGCCCGGCAAATGGCCCTCTTCCCGGAGACCAACCCGCTGCTGAAGGAGATGGGGGCGCTGGACCCCGTTCTTTGCCGATTGGCCCTCGCCAGCCGCGCGCCGGTCTGGACCCTCGACTCGGATTTCTGGTGTGCGGCCGACCATTACCCGGAGATCCAGCCGGTGTGTCCGGCGGAAGCTCGAGCCTCCATGCTTTGAGCCTGCGCACTCCCGCCATCCCCCGCCCCCGCTAAATCCGCTCCAGATCCGCTGCCACCGCCTCCACAATATCCGGATAGTCCAGCCGCACGGCGTGCGCGGCTTCCAATCCGAATAGCTTGAGCAATTCCAACATCAGCCGCGACTTTCGCTCGGCGTCGCCCCGGCTCCACGTGCGGCTCTTTAGCTCGAGAAAGTACCCGTCCGCCTCCGGCTGCAGGATACGGTCCAGATTGACGAATACTTCGGCGTCGCGGTAGTTGACCAGCCAGCGCAGACGGTCCTTCTCGATCTGCAGCTCGTGCAGCGGCTGAAAGTATTCGCGGTAAAAGCGCAGGCTATGCACCGCCGGGGCAATGTAGCGCGAGCGCGACAGCAGAATGGAGTGCTCGTACTCGCGCTCTCGCGCCGGGCCGATGTGCGTCAGACGGGAACGCACGTTGAACACCTCCCCGGCTTCGTTCAAGAACTCGTCCTCGCGATAGCGCAGCCGCCCCTGCGCCGGATCGCTGAACGAAAAGTAACTGTCGAACTCGCGGTAGTGGGCGCTGCGCACGATTTCCAGCCCGGCGGCGCTCAGCACCGCCTCCACCGGCGCCGGGTCCTCCAGCCGCACCTTCACCTGGATTTCGAAACTCTCCTCTTGCGTCGCCCCGCCGATGGCGACCAGCTTGGAGAGCACCGACTTCTCGCGCTCGATCAAGAACAGATCGGTCTTGCGGGCCACCTCGCGCGCGGCCTGCAGCACCTCGGCCTCATTGATGGTCAGCAACTTCCGGTCGCGCATCAGCCAGCGCCCGTTTACCATCACATCGCTCACGTCGTTGCTCTTGCCGGCGTACACCAGTTGAGAGTAGATGGCGTTGGGGTCGCGGGTGAACTGCGGCGAGTTGTGCAGCGGATTCAGGTCCACCAGCGCCAGGTCGGCGCGCTTGCCCGGTTCCAGGCTGCCGGTCAGCTCGCCCATGTGCATCGCCGCCGCGCCCATGCGGGTCGCCATCAGGAACGCGGTCCGGGCCGGGAGGGCGGTGGGGTCCCCGCTGGTGCCCTTGGCCAGAAAGGCCACCAACCGAGTCTCCTCGAACATATCCAGATCGTTGTTGGAAGCCGGGCCATCGGTGCCAATGCCCACGTTCAGCCCGATTTCCAGCATACGCTTGACCGGCGCCACCCCGGAGGCCAGCTTGAGGTTGCTGGAGGGGTTGTGGCTCACCCCGGCCCCGGCGTTGTGCAGGCTGCGGATCTCGCCCTCGTCCACGTGTACGCAGTGGGCCGCCAGCACCCGCGCCCCGAACAGCCCGTGCTTCTTCACCCACGGGATCACCGGCATGCCGTGTTCCTTGCGGCTGTTTTCCACCTCCAGCGCGGTCTCCGAGAGGTGAGTGTGCAGCGGCACATCGAACTCCGCCGCCAGCTCGGCGCAGGCGCGCAAGATCTCGGCGGTGCAGGTGTACGGAGCGTGCGGAGCCACCGAGGGCACGATCAACGGGTGACCCTTCCAGCTCTGGATGAACTCGCGCGCCGCCGCCAGCGAATCCTCGTAAGAGGCTGCGTCCGGGCTGGGGAACTTGAGCACGGTCTGGGAGCACAGCGCCCGCAGCCCGGCCTCGGCCGTGGCCTGCGCCACGTCGGCCTCGTAATAATACATATCGGCAAAGCAGGTCACGCCGGAGCGCAGCATCTCGGCGCAGCCCAACAGCGCCCCCAGCCGGCAATAGTCTGGCGAGACAAACTCTCGCTCGACCGGCATCATGTAGCCCATCAGCCACACGTCCAGGCGCAGATCGTCGGCCAGCCCGCGCAGCAACGTCA
>CAYZNA010000541.1:0-2352 GCA_964478665.1 uncultured Anaerolineales bacterium | reverse complement strand
TGAGAGTCGCTACTTTCTACAAACTAGCGGGCAATCCCAATCCATCCGGCGTGACCACCAGCGCAATCACCAGTTGCAGACAGTCTGATCGCTTATCCCGGCTGTAGCCGCGCTTGGCTTTCGCATTCTGCTCCATCTCTCCTTCGAAATACGTGCTCGTCAGATCGTAGAGCGGCACTTCAAAATCCGCTTGGAACAGATCGGCCCACTTCTGTTTCAACCCAATGAACAACTCCTGCTTGTGCGCCAGGACCCGATCCAGACAGCGATACAGCCGATCCTTCTCGGCCACCGCAAAGTCCCTCTCCAACAGCTCATCCATCGCGCTGTCCACGAACCACTGCCGGTGCACGCGAAACTCACTGCCCGGGTCCAACAACCGATTCACCACCAGCAACCGCAACACCTTCTCCCAACTCACCGCCTCGCGGGCTTCCGGCAGGCGCTGCTGCCAAAACTCGTGCAGCCCGAGTTGATGCCACAGTTCGCAAGCCAACCAGCAGTTGCCAAAGATCCGCGGCCGCCGCAGTTCCAACCCGCTCAACTTCACCTGCACGCTGTCCAGCACGTCGACGGGAATCTCCCGGTCATCCGGGAATCGGCTCATGGCCGTGTAGCATTGTTGGTCTTCATCGAACACGTCCAGCGTCTTGCGCCACGCGGCTTGCTGCTGGTCGTTGATCTCGCCCAGATACAAGACCGTCCGTTGTACGGTCCTATCGCCCGGCAACCGCCGATTCGCCACGATGCTGAAGTAGCGGTGGTCCTTGCCGTCCTTCTTCCGGTTTGTGCTGCGAAGAAACACTGGAAGCAGCAGAATGCCAGAAATCCAGCGGCATGAAAAGAGGGTAGGTCTTCACTCAGGCCATTTCCGAAACCCCGCGTTGCAGGCGAACGACTTCTGGCCTGCGCCCCCCGGAAAACTCGCTCGAACTGCGAAAGTCGGGTTAGCCTCCGTCTTCCAGCGGCTCATGTCCAAGCCCACTTCGCTGATGATCGTTTGGGCCACCATGACATCGACGCTGTCAATCCGGGTCAAATCCACGCCGGTAATGCGGTGCAGTTCAGAACCGAGATCAAATTGCGGCACATGGCCGCCGGTCCTCGTGCGGCGCTTGGGTTTCCGCGCCTTCGTCGCCTCCCGGTCCGGTGGAGGCTCCACGGCCGGCGGCTCGCACGGTTCCTTGTCCTGGATGCTCTTCAAGTGAGTTCTCAGCGCCTGATCGCATTCGGCGATCCTCTCCTGGTAGGTATCGTACATCGTCACTTCCTGCTTCAGGGCAAATAGCAGTTCCTTCTGCCAGTTACCTTCCAGGCTCTTGGCGACCTCTTCATGAGTGGCTCGGATGCGCCAGTCCCGCAAGTCCGCCAGTTTGGCCGGGTCACGCTCTCCGGCCAGAATCGCCCGTACGATCCTCTGCCCCGTCACCCCACTCAGATCGCTGATGACGTTCGCCAGTTGCACGTTCATCTGGGTGAGGGCCTTTTGCATCCGCTGGATGCACGTGCTGGCGCCCTGAACGTGCTCGGCGCGTTGTCGCCAGTCAATCCGCAAGGCGCGAATCTGGGCCGGCGGTTGAAACGAATTGCGTAGCAGACCCTAGGTGTGCAACTTCAACAGCCACTGGCTTTCTTGGACGTCGCTCTTGCGCCCCGGAAGATTCTTGGTGTGCCGGGCGTTCACCAGATAGACCTCGAATCCCCGCTCTTCCAGAATCTCGTAGAGCGCAATCCAATAGACGCCCGTGGACTGCATAGCCACGGTCCGCACTCCACAACTTTGCAGCCAGTCCGCCATCCGATGCAGATCAGCCGTGAAACACTCGAACCGCCGGGCTGGCTCCGGATCCCGATCCGGCCGCACTGCCGCGTAATGCGCGCTGTTGCCCACGTCTATCCCCGCCGCATTGGGATGCACAATCTCCAAGCCTGGATCGTCGGAACGCAGACGTCGCGCCAACTCTTTCCTTTGCTCGCGGTTCAGCAACCGCTTGTCCGCCATCGCCATGACCACTCTCCTATAGTTGGGAATTGGTCAGGCTCGGCCCGGTTGCGAAAGGTTTAAGAAACTCTCCAACGGGGTCGAAGCCGTCGCCCTTTCCGGACGACGCTTTGCCACCGTGCCAGCGATCGCCAGAACCGGAACCATGCTGCTGTGCGGGCACGAAAGCGCCACTGTGAAATCGGTCGTAGCTCGCCGAGCCCAGTCTCGACCAGGATGGCAGACGGCACCGGCCGCGCCAAGTTTCTGGCCCAAGCGACAGCACCTCGCGCGCCGTCGGGTGCTGCTGTCCAACTTCAGAACTCCTGACATACCCCCATCGAAACTTGGCCGGTTCGATCACTTGGCAT
>CAYZNA010000540.1:0-2360 GCA_964478665.1 uncultured Anaerolineales bacterium | reverse complement strand
CGGGAGGCGGCGCCGGCGTTGGCCAGCAGGTGTGAGACGATTTGCTGGAAGGCGTCCCGGTCGGCGGTCAGGGAGGGCAGCTCGTCGGGGATGTCCATGCGCAGCAGGATGCCCTTCTCGCGGAACTGGGCGCCGTTGCTCATGAAGGCTTCGTCAATCACGCTCATCACGTCCACCGTCTCCGGCGCCAGATTCAGGGTGCCGCTGTCAATGGCGGTGACACGGATCAGGTCGTCCAGCAGGGCGCTCATGCGCTCGATGCTGACCTTGACCCGCTCGAGGAATTTGCGCTGGAGCGCGCCCAGAATGCCCACCGATTCGCCCAGCAGCAAATCGGTGTAGCCGACAATGGAGGACATAGGTTGGCGCAGGTCCTGGGTGAGGGCGGCGACGACCGCGGCCGCTTCGGTGTCCATAGGCGTCGGGGTGGGTTCGGGCTCCTGCGGCTGGCCCCCGATACCTTCGGCAATCGGGGGCTGGCCGGCGGGCGCGGTTGCTGCGGGCTGGCGCAGGCGTTCCAGCTCGGACTCGGCGCCGGCCACCCGGCGGCTGAGGTGGATGGCCTCGCCCCGGGCGTCTTCCAGCGCGGCGCGCAACCGGGCGACCTCAGCCGGGTCGGCCGCCGGCGCTGCGCCGGCGGCCTGTAGTTGCTCCGCCAGTTGCCCGGCTTCCTCTTGCAGGCGGGCGACCTCGGCTTGCAACCCGGCCAGGTGGGCGTTGCTTTCGGCCTCGGTTTCGCTGTGGCGGCTGACCAGCGCCGCCAGGCTGCGCGACTGGGCGCGCTCGCCTTCGAGCTGGCGCTCGGCGGCACTCAGGGTGGCGGATAGCTCTGCCAGGTTCTGGCGGGCGATCTCTTCGCGCCGGGCAGCCTCGCCGGCGATCACCCGCAGTTGCCCGGCCTCCTGCGACAGCGCCGCGGCCTGCTCGGCGTGGGCCAGCACGGCCGGGAGCGCACCCGCCAGGCCGCCGAGCAGGCGCTGGTCCTGCGCGCTCCACTCCCGCCCGGAGTAGGCCGAGAGCAGCACCAGCGCGCCCAGCACGTACGGGCGACCGGCCGGGTCGCCCCCACCGGCCGGGTCGCCCCCACCGGCCGGCATCAGGGGGGCCAGCATGGCCGGGCCGGCCTGGCGCACGCCCAACACTTCGCCCAGGGCGTTGAGGTCGGCGGCGTAGCGGTCGCTGCGCCCCGAGGGGTTGGCCGGCAGCCGTACTGGCTTGCCGCGGCGGATGGCGCTGGCCAGGGCGGGGGTGGCTACCGGCAGGCGGGCCATGCCAGGGAAGGAGGTCTCGCGGATCAGATCGAAGCCGCCGGCCAGGGCCAGGCGGCCGTGCTCCTCCGGCGGCTCGATGAACAGGCAGATGTCTGCCACCAGCGCGCGGCCCACCGCCGCGCAGATCGCCTGGCGCAGCCCGGCCGGCTGGTCATGCAGGGCCAGGGTTGCCAGTTCCAGCAAGGCGCGTGGGTCGGCTGAGCGTTCTCCCCTCCGGGGACTTTGTAACGTTGAACGCTCTGGCGTTGAACGTTGGGTGGCCACTTGCTGCACGGTCAGATCGGCGGCGCGGCGCAGGGCAAACACGGCCAGCAGCGGCAGGGCGGCCAGCTCGGCCAGGCGTTCGGCGCCGGGGTAGCTGGAGGTCTCCGGTGGGGCGATCAAGTGATCGGCCAGCCCGAGCAACAGCAGGGCGAATATCGCCAGCCCGGTACCCCAGCCGGGCGGGCGGCGCCAGAGCAGCAGACCCAGCCCGGCCAGCACTTCCAGCAGTTTGAGCACTTCCCACAGGGTCTCTTGCGGCTGGCCGTTGTAGGGCAGGCCGGCGGAGGCCAGTGGCGCCCACTGTAGCACGGCCACCACCGCCCCCAGGGTGAACAGGAACAGGCTGCCCGCCAGGGCCACGTCGGCCGGGCGGTGGGGTTCGGGAAAGGCCAGCAGCCAGATCAGCACGGCCAACGCGGCGGCGCCGGCGGCCCGATCAATCGGGGGCAGCAGCGCCCCGGCGGAGGCCAGTCCCTGCGAGGCGAGGCCGGCGGCCAGCATGAGCGCCAGGCGGCCGAGCAGCAGCAGCCCGGCGCCCAGGGCCAACCGGCCGGGAGCGGGCAGCCGCAATTGCTGCCACGCGCTCAGCGAGACGCTGGCCGCCATGCCCAGCGCGAACACTACTACCAGGTGGTAGATCAGGTTGCCAGGCGGCGCGCTGACAAGCTCGAGGGCCTGAGAGAGGATAGGCATGGGCGTGCAAATTCACACTGGAGCAGTCGGATTGGTGCGATTATAGCATGGCGGGAGTCGGGGTACAATCTGCGTGCCGGGGAGCGTCATCAGCCGGGGACAAGGGTCTGAGCAGGTTGCATCGGCCACTCC
>CAYZNA010000539.1:973-2361 GCA_964478665.1 uncultured Anaerolineales bacterium | reverse complement strand
CTGGATTGAGGAGCTACGATGAAGACTCGCGCCGTCATCCTCGCCGGCGGGGAAGGCTCACGCCTCGGTGTGCTCACCGCCAAACGGACCAAACCGGCCGTGCCCTTCGCCGGCAAATACCGCATCATTGACTTTACCCTGTCCAACTGCGTCAACTCCGGCCTGTTCGACGTGATGATTCTGGCCCAGTACCGCCCACACTCGCTCATCGAGCACATCGCCTCCGGCCGGCCGTGGGACCTTGACCGCAGCTTCACCGGCGGCGTGCGCGTGCACACACCCTACAAGGGCCGCGCCGATACCGATTGGTACCTGGGCACCGCCGACGCCGTGCAGCAGAATTTCTCCTTCATCAAAGAGGGCCGCCCGGAGTTCGCGTTGATCCTCTCCGGCGACCACATCTACGAGATGAACTATGACCCGCTGCTGGCCTTCCACCTTGATCACGAGGCCGATTGCACCATCTGCACCATCAGCGTCACGCTGGAAGAGGCCACCCGCTTCGGCATCCTGGCTACCGACGAGGACTACCGCGTCACCGACTTTGTGGAAAAGCCCGGGAACCCTCCCGGCACGCAAGCCAGTATGGGCGTGTACGTCTTCAGCATGGGCGTGCTCGATCGCATGCTGATGGAAGACCATCTGCGGCGCGATTCGGCCCACGACTTCGGCAAAGACATCCTCCCGCGCATGATCCGCGCCGGGATGCGGGTGTTTGCCTACCCCTACAACGGCTACTGGGTGGACGTGGGTACCATCGACTCGTACTGGCAGGCGCACATGGACCTGGTGTCCGAGCGCCCGCGCCTGAACCTGAACGACCGCACGTGGATTGTGCACACCCGCTCGGAAGAACGCCCGCCGGTCATGGTGCATTCCGGGGCAAAGGTGCTCAACTCGTGGTTGACCGATGGCACGGTGGTGGCGCCCGGCGCGCTGGTCGAGCGCAGCGTGATCGCCCCGGGGGTCTACATCGGCCCGGACACCGTGATCCGCGAATCGGTGATCCTGACCGACGCGGTGATCGAGGGCGGCGCGCGCATCGAACGCGCCATCATAGACAAGCGCGTGCAGGTGGGCCACAATGCCGTGGTAGGGACCATTGATCCGGCCGCTTCCGACTCGGGCATCACCGCCGTGGGCAAGAACGCCCAGATCCCCACCGGGATCATCGTGGGGCGGGGCGCAACGGTGGCCGCCGACGTGCTGCGCGAGCACTTCGATGGCAAAAACATCCCCCCCGGCGGGGCATTGGAGAAAAAGACAGATTTATGACCTTTGATCGTTCCTCTGGCATATTGTTGCACCCCACTTCGCTGCCCGGTCGCTACGGAATCGGCGACCTGGGGCCTCAGCCGGCGCTGGAGCGGGCGGCGCGGCGGCTGGTG
>CAYZNA010000539.1:0-963 GCA_964478665.1 uncultured Anaerolineales bacterium | reverse complement strand
ACTGGGTGGACTGGCTGGCGTCTGCCAACCAGCGACTGTGGCAGATTCTGCCTCTTGGCCCCACCGGATTCGGCGATTCCCCCTATCAGTGCTTCTCGGCTTTTGCCGGCAACCAGTACCTCATCAGCCCGGACCTGCTGCTGGCGGACAAACTGCTCACCCCGGACGACCTCGCCGACCTGCCGGCTTTCCCGGTGCATGTGGTGGATTACGGTGAAGTTATCGAGTACAAACTGCAACTGCTGGCGCGGGCCTTCCTGCGCTTCGAGCCAGACGAAGAGTACCGCCGGTTTTGCGCCGAAAACGCGGCCTGGCTGGAGGATTTCGCCCTGTTCATGGCCCTCAAGGATGCCCACGACGGCGCGGTGTGGTCGAGCTGGGACCCGGCCCTGGTATCCCGCCGGCCGGATGCGCTGGCGCGGGCGCGCAGCGAGCACGCCGCCGCCATTGCCGCCCACAAGTTCCGCCAGCACATCTTCTTCAAGCAGTGGCAGCGGCTCAAAGCCCATGCCAGCGAGCGCGACATCCGCATTGTGGGCGACATTCCGATTTTTGTGGCCTACGACTCGGCTGACGTGTGGGCTAATCAGCACCTGTTCTGTCTCGACGAGCAGGGACAGCCCACCGCGGTGGCCGGAGTGCCGCCGGACTACTTCAGCAAGACCGGGCAGTTGTGGGGCAATCCGCTCTATCGCTGGGACGTGCTCAAGAAAGACGGCTATCGCTGGTGGATCGAGCGGGTGCGCGCCGCCCTCACCCAGGCCGACATGCTGCGCATTGACCACTTTCGCGGTTTCGACGCCTATTGGGAGGTCCCGGCCGGCATGCCCACCGCCGAAAAGGGCCGCTGGGTGACAGGCCCAGGCGCCGGTCTGTTCAAGGCGCTGCAGAGCGCCCTGGGCACGCCCGGCCAGCCCCCGAGGGCAACAAGCGGGGGCCAGCCCCCGAGGGCAACAAGCGGGG
>CAYZNA010000538.1:1438-2363 GCA_964478665.1 uncultured Anaerolineales bacterium | reverse complement strand
GCGGGCTGCGGCCCCGTAGCGCGGGCGCCCCCGTAGCGCGGGCATCCCGATGCCCGCGTCGGCGATCAATCTCCGGTCAGCCCTCCTCGCCCGGCGGACCGGCCTCCGCCCCCAACCGCCGGTTGACCAGCGCCACAATCTCCTCCGCGCTCTTCTCGATGGACTTATCGGTCAGGTCCACCACCGGAAAACCGCCCCGCCGGAAGATGCGCCGCGCAGCCTCTACTTCGTCGTACACATCGGCGGCCTCGCTGTAGTCCACAGTTACAGGAATGCCCAGCAGGCGCTGCCGGCGATAGGTCACCAGTTCGCCCGGCGCCATGGTCAGCCCAACCACCCGGCGCCGGTCCAGCCGAAACAGCTCTGGCGGCGGGGGCTGGGGAGGCGAGAGCGGCACGTTGGCCACCTTCCAGCCGCGCACCGACAGGTAGGCGCTCAGGGGGGTCTTGCCCACCCGCGAGACGCCCACCAGCACAATATCGGCCAGCGGCCAGCCGCGCGGGTCCCGGCCATCGTCGTGCTTCAGGCCACACTCAATGGCCTCGGCGCGCTTGACGTACTCGTGCTGCAGGTGCCGGTAGCGCCCCGGCTCGCCCAACGGCTGCTGGCCCAGCGCCTCTGAGAGCCGGGCCAGCAACGGCCCCGCAAGGTCCACCGAGAGCACGTTTTGCTCCCACGCCAGGCGGATCAGCAGGTGGCGCAAGTTGGCGTCCACCAGCGTGTGCAACACGATCCCGCGCGTCTGAGCCGCCTGGCGGATGACCTTCTCCACCTGTTCCGGCTCGCGCACAAAGGGCGCCAGAATCAGCGGGACCTCCACGCCCACGAACTGCGCCAGCAGCGAACGGGCCAGGCCTTCGCCGCTGGCGCCCTCGCTGCCGGAGACCACGTACACCGGGGATGCGACCTTATGGTGCGCTTTCAC
>CAYZNA010000538.1:0-1428 GCA_964478665.1 uncultured Anaerolineales bacterium | reverse complement strand
GTCAATTCTACAGCAAACTGGAGAGGGCCTCACTCGGCGGGGGAGGGCGCCGCCTCCGCCGCCACGCTGCTCTCGCCCCACCAGTGTGGCCAGCGCCGCGGCCAGCAGAATCAGCCCTGCCCCCAGCCATTGCATTGGATCCAGTCGCTCGCCCAGCAAGAAGAGCGCCATGATCGCGGTCAACGCCGGTTCCAGTGCGGCGATCAGCCCGGCCACCCCGGCCTCCAGATAGCGCAGACTGAGGGTGTACAGTCCGAAACCGGCCAGCGAGGGGCCAATGGCCAGCGTGGCCAGGATGGCCCAGCCGTGCCACGCCATGCCGGGGGCGAAGACCGCGCCCCCCCGCACCTGAGTCAGACTCAGCCCGAGGGCGGCGAACAGGAAGCCGTAGGCGGTCACCGTCCACGAGCTGGCGAAGCGCCCGGCGCTCCAGCGCCCGCCCAGGCTGTAGGCCGCAAAGGCCACCCCGGTCCCCAGCCCCACCAGAATCCCGACCGGGTTCAGCTCCCACGCCTGCCGGGTGTCCGCGCGGGCCACGAAGACGCAGCCCGCCAGGCTCAGCCCGACTGCCAGCAGCTTGCGCGGGCCGAGCGCTTCCCCCAGAAGCAGTCGCCCCAGCAACACGGTGAAGGCCGGCGCGCTGTAGGCCAGCACGGTGGCCACCGCGGCGCCGTTGTACTTCACGCTGAAGGTCCACAGGCTGTTGAACACCGCCAGCCCGACGAAGCCGTAGCCGAAGAAGAAGGGCAGGTCGCGGCGGGTGATGCGCAGCGCAGACGGCTGGCGCAGGCGCAGCGCCAGCATCAGCGCCGCCGCGATCAACAGGTCGCGCCAGAAGGCCAGGGTGAGCGGCGGGAGCGGGTAGTGCTCCAGCAAGTAGCTGATGAAGATGCCGGTGGTGGCCCAGGCGGTGGTGCCGGTGAGAGCGATGAGGATACCTTTGGTGCGAGGGGTCATAGAGGTGAGGAGTGAGGCCGATAATAGCACAATTCACCGGACAACGGAAAGCGCGATTGCGATTCCAGTGCATCTGGGGTAAATTGGGCGGTGCATTATCCCAATCGGTGGGTCAACATGATGTCCAAAATAGGATATTATGTGTCAGGGGTCACGACATCGCAGACAAAAATGGGTCATGACATCGTGAACAGATTAACTTCGATGAAGCTTACGACAATGTCGAGAATCGGCCAAAACACCTAGAAAACGGGCGTTTTTGCGCATAGGCTTCTTGAAATGTTCACGATGTCGTGACCCAAATCGGCGTTATCGAACTGCAAAATTTGTTCACGATGTCATGACCCCTGACAATTATGCAGAATGTCGGTCGGGTGGTTGATTAGTTGGGCGGCTCAAACCTCCGAACTAATAGTTAGTTCGTGTCCAAGAAATGGTTAGCGCGACAAGCGCCCGCGCAACTTAACAATT
>CAYZNA010000537.1:0-2366 GCA_964478665.1 uncultured Anaerolineales bacterium | reverse complement strand
AGTTAGAGTGGGGAGTTAGAGTGGGGAGTTAGAGTGGGGAGTTAGAGTGGGGAGTCACGGTGAGGAGGAGGGGGACGCTTCGCGGGGGATCGGGGGTTGGAGATTGGAGATTGGAGATTGCCGACCCGGGCTGCGCCGCGTGGGCCGGGGGTTGCAGGGAGGCGTTGGAAGAGAGGGAAGTGAGCAATGCCGTCGCCGTTTCCGGGGATGAACCCGTATCTGGAAGCCCCGCACATCTGGGAGGACTTTCACGCCAGCCTTGCAGGTGAAATTCGCAACCAGTTGATTCCGCACCTGCGGCCGCGCTACTTTGCCGCGCTGATCCCGCGCGTGACCTACGACGAGATCTTCGTCCAGTCGCAGCCCTACGCCATCCAGCCCGATGTGAGCGTGTACCGGGTGAATGAGCCGGTAGCCGCCGCCCCGGCATTCAGTACGGGCGACCCGGCGGGTCGCCCCAACCCGCCGCCGCCATTGATCGGCGAAGTCCCGCTCGAAGTGGAAGTCAACCTGTACAGCGTCGAGGTCCGCGAGGTCGAAACCGGGAGATTGGTCACGGCCATCGAAATCCTCTCGCCGGTCAACAAGCGCCCGGGGCACGAGGCGCTTGAAGATTATCAACGCAAGCGACGGGCGCTGCTGCGCTCCGCCGCCCACCTGCTGGAAATTGACCTGCTCCGGGCGGGCCGCCGCTGGCCGGTAGTAGCCCCGCTGCCGGATGCGCCGTACTTCGTCTTCCTCAGCCGCGAGTACCGCCGGCCGAAGGTAGAGATCTGGCCGCTGCGGCTGCAAGACTCCCTTCCCGTAGTGCCGGTCCCGCTGCTGAGGCCGGACCCGGACGCGCCGCTCGACCTCGGCTTCGCCCTGCAAACCATCTACGACCAGGCCGGCTACGACCTGCGCCTCGACTACCGCCAGCCGCCACCCGGCGACCTGCCGGCCGGAGATGCCGCGTGGTTGGACAATCTGCTGCAGCCCCTCCGCGCCGCCGCGCCGGGCCGCGTGCGGGAGCGGGCTGCCGCATACGGCGCGAGCAGCGACGAGTGAAAGTTGCCCTGCGATGGACGCAATTACCACTCCCCAATTACCGCCTCCGTCCGGCCACCTGCTCCACAACCTGCTCCTCTTTGGCCGCCTCCTCCGCGGCCTGGGGCTGGACATCAACCCCGGGCGCATGATGGACCTTGCCCAGGCACTGGGCTACATCGAAATCGGGCGCAAGAGCGACTTTTATCACGCCGCCCGCAGCCTGCTGGTCCACCGCCAGCAAGACCTTACCCTGTTTGATCAGGCCTTTGCCATGTTCTGGCGCAAGCCGGCCGACCAGTGGGCCGTCCTCGACTCGGGCACCCTGCTCCAGCGCCGCGCCTCCCGCCCGACCGTCGTCCCTCCTCCCCTTCGCGAACCGAACGCCTCCTCTCATACCTCCAATCTCCAATCTCCAATCTCCAATCCCCAATCCCCAATCCTCGAAGTCACCCGCACCTACTCCGCCCGCGAGGTGCTGCGCCAGAAAGACTTCGCCGACCTGAGCGGGGAGGAAGTGGAAGCCGTGAGAGACCTGATGGCCGCGTTGGCGCTGGAGTTGGGGCAGCGACGGACCCGCCGCCTGCGAGCCGGGCAGGGAACCCGGCTGGACCTGCGGCGCACCCTGCGCCACAACCTGCGCTACGGCGGCGAGGTGTTGCAGTTTGCCCACCGCGAGCCGAAGTTCAAGCCGCGCCCGCTGGTCATCCTGGCCGACATCAGCGGCTCGATGGAACGCTACACCCGGCTGCTGCTGCACTTCATCTACGCCGTGGTTGGGGCGGGACGCGGGCCGGGGACGGATCGCCGCCCGGTGGAGGTCTTTGTCTTCGGCACGCGCCTCACCCGCATCTCCCGCCCGCTGCGCAACCGGGAGGTGGACCGCGCCCTGCACGAGGTCTCGCTGGCGGTCCCCGATTGGGCCGGCGGCACGCGCATCGGCGAGGCGCTTAAAGCCTTCAACTTTGACTGGGGCCGCCGGGTACTCGGGGGCGGCGCGGTGGTCCTGCTGATCAGCGATGGCTGGGACCGGGGCGACCCCGACCTGCTGCGGGCCGAGATTGCCCGCCTGCAGCGCAGTTGCCACCGGCTGATCTGGCTCAACCCGCTGCTCGGCTCCCCGGAGTACGAACCGCTCACCCGCGGCATGCAGGCCGCCCTGCCCTACATTGACGACTTTCTGCCAGTGCACAACCTCGCCAGCCTGGAGGACCTCGCGGCGCACCTGGCCCGGCTGGACCAGCGCCGGCGGGGGTGAGGCCCCATGCGCGACATCCTCCCCGACCTTGACCGCTGGCGCGCGCGCGGCGAACCCATCGCCCTCGCCACCGTGATTCAAA
>CAYZNA010000536.1:0-2371 GCA_964478665.1 uncultured Anaerolineales bacterium | reverse complement strand
CGCGCCCCCGCCGCCGATGGCCATCATCGCCCGCAACCTCGGCGAGGCCGCCGAGCTGCTCTACGATCACACCCTGCACCTGTTCCTGCTGGCCGGGCCGGACTATTCCGAGCGCATGGTGCGCGCGACCAACCCCGGCCTGTGGGCCAAAGCCGAGAGCGCCCGCGCGCCACATGCGGAGGTTCACGGCCTCGCCACCCTCGGCGACATCATGCGCGGCCTCAACCCGCTCACCGGAGCGCTCTACCTGGAAGCCATTGACATCACCCGGCTGGCGCGCGAGATCGCCTCGCTCATGCTCGGTAAATACCCGCACCCCTCCACCATCTTCCCCGCCGGGTTGGGCACGCGGATCACTGGCGAAACTTACAACGAAGTGCTGGGCCGCATCGTGCATTTGCTCGACTATGCCAAGAAAGTCGCGCTGCTCTGGGACGACCTGATCGAATTCTTTCTCGAAGCGATGCCCGCCTACGTCGAGGTGGGGCGCGGCCCGGCCAACCTGATCTGCACCGGCATGTGGGACGACCCGGAAGCCTACGACGCGGCCTTTGCCCACTGCAACGAGTGGGGCGAACGCCGGCAGGCTACGCCCGGCGTGATCGTCGGCGGCGAACTCCGCTCCACGCGCCTCACCGACATCAACCTCGGCGTCGAGGAATTTGTCGAGCATGCCTTTTACGAGCAGTGGTCGGGCCGCACCTTCCCTCAGGACCCGCTTGGCGGCCCGCTCAGCCCGTATCATCCCTGGAACAAGCAGACGGTGCCCAAGCCCTCGCCCCGCAACTGGAAGGAACGCTACTCGTGGGCCACGGCCCCACGCTGGGACCGCGAGCCAATGGAGTCGGGCCCGCTGGCCCGGCAATGGATCACCGCGGTGGCTGGCAAACTCCACAGCGAGTTTATTAAACCGGTAACCGGCGAAAAAGGCGGCCTGCGGATTCACCTCCCCCGCGGGCACCGGCCAGAGTTGACCCTCGAATGGCGCATCCCGGCCTTCCCCAACGCGCTGGAACGCAACCGCGCCCGCGCCTATCACGTGGGCTACTGTTGCATGGTGGCCTACACCTGTCTGCTCAAGGGTTTTGAATACCTGCGGCTGGGCCGCACGCAAATGGCCGAGCCGTTCCGCATTCCAGACGAGAGCATCGGTGTGGGCTTTTGGGAGGCAGGACGTGGAGCATTGTTGCATTACGTGCAATTGAGGGGCGGCGTGCTGGCAAATTATCAAATCCTCACGCCCTCGACCTGGATGGCCTCGCCGCGCGATCCCTTCGGCCAGCCCGGCCCCTACGAGCTGGCCGCGCTCAACACGCCCCTCCTCGAAGAGTTCGACCACCCCGAAGATTTCAAGGGTATAGACATCCTGCGGACAATCCGCAGTTTCGATCCCTGTATGCCGTGCGCCGCGCACATCCTGATCGGCGATCATCTGATCGTTCGCGATGCGACGAGTTGCGCGTGCGGTGTAGAATAGTCTCCAGTCTCTGTTCTCTGCGCTATGACCGATCAGCCCCTTGCGTCCAATGCCTCCCCCCGCCCCGGCAGCGCCGTCGAGGCCGCGTGGCCCGACCTGTTCGCCAACCTGCAAGACGCCTATGCCAAGGTCATTGACGCCCAGTTCGAACTCGAACGGCGGGCGGCAGAATTGGAAGACTCGCGCGACCTGCTGCGGCAGATCATCGCCTCGATGTCCGAGGCCCTGTTCCTTCTGGATCGTACCGGGCGCATCGTGCAGATCAACCCGGCGGCGCTGGAATTGATAGGCTGCGAAGAGGCCGATTGTCTCGGCCATCCCTTCGGCGAAATCTGCCCCATGCCGGATGCGCCAACCTCGGCCTGGAAAGTATTGGACCTGTCGCCCCGGGGCCGGGTCACCCAAATCGAAACCGAGTTGTGCACCCGCGCCGGTGCGCTGATCCCGGTCGGCTTGTCCGTCTCGGTGGTGCGCGACCGCAGCGGGCGGATTGACGGGGTCCTGGTTGTGGCGCGGAACATCGCCGAGCGCAAGCGCGCCGAGGCCGAACTCCGCCGCCATCGCGACCATCTGGCCGAACTGGTGGCAGAGCGCACGCGGGAAGTGCAGGCGGCGCACGACCGCATCCAACAACTGGCGCAGCAGGTGATCACGGCGCAGGAAGAGGAACGCCGCCGCATCGCGCGTGAGCTCCACGACGAGGCTGGGCAGGCCCTCGTCGGCGTCAAACTCAATTTGCGCGTGCTGGCCCGCAAGATCCCGCCTGAGCGGTCTGACTTGCGGAGCGAAGTAGACCATCTGCGCGATCAGGTGAACCAGGCTGCCGAACGGCTGCACGCGCTCTCGCGCGGCCTGCGCCCGCCCACGCTGGACGAACTCGGCCTGGAACCCGCG
>CAYZNA010000535.1:0-2371 GCA_964478665.1 uncultured Anaerolineales bacterium | reverse complement strand
TGGCGTATAGCGTTTGAATGCCGAAGGCATCCGGCGACTCGCGCAGGCGCAAACGAGGCGCAGCCGGGGCGGCCGCCAGTTCGTTCACCGCGCCGCCCAGGCACCAGATGTCCTGCCGGGCGTACACGGCAAAGCCCAGGGCGCGCAAAGTGTCGAACTCCTCACTGCCCTCTGTCACCTCCGCCAGCAAATTGTGCGCCCCGCGCTCGCCGGCGGCCACAATCAACTGCTCCAGCAACTCGCAACTGGCGGGGTAGCTGAGCACCTCGGCCGGGGCCACGTACACTACCCGCGCGTTCTCGGCGCCGGGATAGTGTCGCACCTGGCCAAAAGCGCCCTGCCGGATCCCATCGTGGCCGTCGCCCTCCGCCGGGGGCAGCACAAAGGTCGGCATATTGGCGCCGGGCGCCAGATAGGAGAGCAGCGCAGTCTGCAGGGTGTGCGGGCCCCGAGTCAGTTGGGTTTCGGTGTCCAGGCACAGCCCCTGCTCGCTCACCCGGCGCAGCAGGCCAAAATCTCGCCAATCAAACGGTCGGACCATCTTCCATCCCCAGAAATATTCTGCCGGGATTCTACCATGCCGCTATGGGCGGGGCAATTGGGGCTTCCCCGGCCATCCGGGCAGGGGCGGCGGCTGACCGGCGTCGAGGCGCCGGCCGCCGTCCGCCGTCGAGGGTGAATCCGCGCCGATCCAGCTCCTCTCTCAGTGATAAACCTCGGGGTTGGCGCAATGCGGCAGCCGCTCGCCGCGCAGCCCGGCGGCCAGGTTGGCCGCCGCCATGGTCGCCATTTTGTCCCGCGCTTGCACGCTGGCGCTGGCGATGTGCGGGGTGATGATCAGGTTGTCCAGTTGCAACAGAGGATCGTCGGGCGGAATCGGCTCCGGCTCGGTCACGTCCAGCGCAGCGGCGGCAATCTGGCCGCGCCTCAGGGCGCGATACAGCGCAGCCGGGTCCACAATCGCCCCGCGCGCGGTGTTGATCAGCACCGCAGAGGGCTTCATCCTCTCGAAGGAAAAAGCCAGATTGTCCAGGGTGGATGGGCCACCGTACACTTCAGGGAGAATGTGTTCGACGTGCAACGGGCCGCCTATGAGGGATTCAGGACTGTGGCAGTATTCACAGCGGCGGCCGGCCCGCTCCGCGACGATCCGGCGCAGGCCCGGAGGGATGCGTGGCATCAGGAGGCGTCCGGGATCAGGTCCCCTGGTGACAAACCGCGTTCTTTGAGCAGGAAGAGGGCTCTAGCCTTTCGCAGCGTGATACGATCTTCCTGTTGCACCAGGGAAGCAGCTTCGCGCTGTTCACCGGCAGTCAATTCCCTCCGACGCTGGATGGCCAGCAACTCCTGCAAACGGCGCGAGTCGGTCAGAGGAGCAGTGTCCTGTGCAACCCGAACCAACTTGTCCGTGGACAGGGTCTCCAGTTCAACCGTCGTCTCGTCCTCTTCCCCGGGGGGGTGAATCCAGTCAACAACAACCTCTTCAAGCGAGCGCCGGGTTGTTCTGGCCACGTGTCTGGCACGTTTATAGACTTCCCGGGGAAGCTCGAGAGTCACAACGTGATTGCTCATCAATTCCTCCGCCCCTGCGGCTGCGCCCATTCATTATACTCTGTGTGCACTCTGTGTGCCTGGCCCCTCAATACCTGCCAGACGGCCAGACGGCCCCGAGCTACCGTGGGACGGCCAGCAGTTCTTTCAACCGGGGGTGCTCGGCGTACACCCCGCGATACTCCGGCGGCAGCAGCGCGGCAATGCGGCACATGATCTCATCGGTCCACACCGCCAGCCGTTGCGTGCGATCGGTGATCTCAATAGCCGCCAGATCGAACGGTTCCCCGACCCGCACGCTGACCCGGGGGCGGCGCAGCCGTTTCCAGCCCGGGACGACCTGCGCGGTATTCACCAACCCCACCGGGTAGACCGGCACGCACGCCCGCGAGGCCAGAAACGCCACCCCCTCCTTGCCCGGTTGCAGCCCCCCGGTCTTGCTGCGCGTGCCTTCCGGCGCCACCCCCAGGATCAGCCCGCGCCTCAACGCCTCCAGCGCCGCGGTCAGAGCCGCCCGGTCCGGCTCGCCGCGGTGCAGCCAGATCACGCCGGCCGGCTGCACAATCCAGCGGATGATCGGATTCCGCCGGTGCGTGGAACCAATAAAGCCCATCGCATGACGGTCCACCAGCAGCGCGAAGATCAGCGGCGCATCGAACAGATGCAAATGGTTCACCACAAAGATGTACGGCCCGCTGTGCGGCAGGATCTCCACGCCGTGCACCTCCAGCCGGCAGGTGAGGCGGAACAGAGCGCGCAGAACCACGCGCACCAGACGGTAGCCGAAGGGCAGCGAATTGGCAGGCATGCACACCCCGGA
>CAYZNA010000534.1:0-2379 GCA_964478665.1 uncultured Anaerolineales bacterium | reverse complement strand
GGGGTTGGATTGCCCCAAACAAGATTGGAGACCCGATGAGTAGCAGGATCATCAGAGCCGCGCTCGTTCTGGGGCTACTGTCGCTTGCCGGGGCCTGCCTTGCGGCAGGCCCCGGGGACACGTCCACGGCAGCCGCTCCTTCCATCCAGCCGCCCCCGGCGCCGAGCGCCAGTACGGGCGACCCGGCGGGTCGTCCCTCCCCCGCGCCCACCCCTCGCCCCGGCCCCACCGCCACGCCCGAACCGACCGTGGTCTTTCCGCCCACCAGCCCGCCGATCACCGAACTGCTCAGGCTGAGCGGCACCGGCCCGCTGACCGGCGAGCCGTTTACCCTGAGCGTGGAGACCGGCCTGCGCGTGATCTGGAACCAGTCCAGCACTGGCGAGTTTGTGCTGACGCTCGAGAACCAGGACCCGGCCGAGGCCGACGGCCCTTATGGCAGCGTGACCTACGAACTGGCGGTCGGCCCCAGCGCCGGTTCCGCCGACTATACCTACATCCCCGGCAAGTACGTGGTGAAGGTGGAGAAGGCCGATGGCCCGTGGGAAGTGCGGGTGGAGGTGGTGCCGCCGGAGGGATAGCGCGCCGGCCGGCTCGCCCCTTGCGCGATGATTAGCGTGATTGTTCCGGCGCGCGATGCGGCCGCCACCCTGCCGGCTTGCCTGGCGGCGCTGGCCGGCCAGACCGCCCCCTGCGAGGTGATCGTGGTGGACGACGGCTCGCGCGACGCCACCCCCCGGATTGCCCGGCAGCATGAGGGCGTGCGTTGTCTGTCCATTCCGCCCTCCGGGCCGGCAGCCGCGCGCAACGCCGGGGCGGAGGCCGCTGCCGGTGAGCTGTTGCTGTTCACCGACGCCGACTGCGCCCCGGACCCGGACTGGGCCGTGCAGCTCAGCGCCCCGTTTGCCGACCCGGCTGTAGTCGGCGCAAAGGGCGTCTATCGCACGCAGCAGCGCGGCCTGATGCCCCGCTTTGTCCAGCTTGAGTATGAGTTTAAGTACCGCCGCATGGCGCGGCTGCCGCAGATAGATTTCATTGACACCTATTCGGCGGCCTACCGGCGGGAGCCTTTTCTCTCCAACGGCGGCTTTGAGACCTCCTTTTCCACCGCCTCGGTGGAAGATCAGGAGCTGTCTTTCCGGCTGGCCGAGAAGGGCTACCGGCTGGTGTTTGTGCCCTCCGCAGTGGTCGCGCACATCCACGATAAAAACCTAAGCGAGTACGCCCGGCGCAAGTTCAAGATCGGCTATTGGAAGGCCTTTCTGCTGCGCTGGCACCCGGAGAAGGCGGTGAGCGATACCCACACCCCGCCGGGCCAGCGCCTGCAGATTCTGGCTCTGGCGCTGCTGGCGGCTCTGGTCGTTGCCGGGCCAGTCTACCCGCCGGCGTGGTGGGTCGCGCTGCTGGCGGCGTTGGCCTTCTACGCGACCGCGCTGCCCTTTCTGGGGTTCGTAGCCCGCCGCGACCCGGGCGTGCTGCCCCTGGCCCCGCTGGCGTTGCTGCTGCGCGCCGCCGCGCTGGGGACCGGGCTGGCGCTGGGCATGCTGGACCCCCGCCTGCGGGTCGCGCCGCGCCGCCCGGCGCTCTCGTTGCTGGAGCGGACGCTGAAACGGGGCCTTGACCTGATCGGCGCCTGCGTGGGGCTGCCGCTCTCGCTGCCGCTCGGGGCGCTGGTGGCGCTGGCGATCAAGCTGGATTCGCCCGGTCCGGTGTTGTTTGTGCAGGAGCGGGTGGGGGAGAACGGGCGGACCTTCCGCATGGTCAAGTTTCGCTCCATGGTGCGCGACGCCTGCGAGCAGTTCGAGCGTGCGGCGGCCGCCAACCCGCTGCCCGGCCCGGCGGTCAAGCTGCCGCGCGACCCGCGCGTCACCCGCGCGGGGCGCTTTTTGCGCCGCTGGAGCCTCGACGAGCTGCCGCAGCTCTGGAACGTGCTGTGCGGTGAGATGAGCCTGGTGGGACCGCGCCCGGAGGAGCCGCGCGTGGTCGCGCAGTACAACGATTGGCACCGCCGCCGGCTGGCGGTCCGGCCCGGGCTGACCGGCCCCATGCAGGTCAATGGCCGGGGCGAGTTGCCGCTGGATGAGCGGGTGCGGCTGGAGCTGGAGTACATCGAGGGTTATTCGTTCGGGCGGGATGTGGTCATTCTGTTGCAGTCCATCCCGGCGGTGATCTCCGGGCGGGGGGCGTTTTAGAGGGGCGGGAGCATGATAGACTGGTCGCTGATTGATTGGAGAATGGTGGGGTTCAGCGCGCTGTGGATTCTGGGGCTGGCGATTGTGCTGGCCGCCTTCAGCATGGCCGACTACCGCGCCGGCGTGGAGCGGCGCAAGCTGCGCGGGGTGCTGGGCGAGCCAGGCTCTCAGGGCGCCCTGAATCTGG
>CAYZNA010000533.1:0-2392 GCA_964478665.1 uncultured Anaerolineales bacterium | reverse complement strand
GCGGGTGCAGGTTGCCGTCCCCGGCGTGGAACACGTTGGCCACGCGGACCTCGTATTCGGCGCTCAGCCGGGCGATCTCCGCCAGGGTCTCGCTCAGGCGCCCGCGCGGCACCACCCCATCCTGCACGATAAAATCCGGGCTGAGGCGGCCCACCGCTGAAAAGGCGCTCTTGCGGCCCTTCCAGATGCGCTGGCGGTCGGCCTCGTCCTGCGCCGGGCGCACAGCGAAGGCGCCGGAGGCGGCGATCAGCGCGTCGAGGCGTTTGCTCTCCTCCTGCACCTGGCCGGACTCGCCGTCCAGTTCCACAATCAGCACCGCCTCCGCGCCGGGGGGGTAATTGGCGTGTACTGCTTCCTCAGCGGCGCGGATGGCGAGGCGATCCATCATCTCGATGGCGCCCGGCAGCAGCCCGGAAGCGATCACGCTGGCCACTGCCCTGCCGGCCTGCTGCATGCTGTGGTAGGCGGCCAGCACCGTGCGGTAGGTCTCCGGGCGGGGCAGCAGCCGCAGGGTGATCTCCAGCGCCACCCCGAACAGCCCCTCCGAGCCGACGAACAGCCCCACGAGGTCTGGCCCCACCGCCTCCACGCTATCGCTCCCCAGTTGCACCACCTCGCCATCCGGCAGCACGGCTTTGATGGCCAGCACGTGGTTGCTGGTCATGCCGTACTTAAGGCAGTGGGCGCCGCCGGAGTTGAAGGCCACGTTGCCGCCGATGGTGCACACCTGCTGGCTGGAGGGATCGGGGGCGTAGTACAGGCCGTAGGGAGCGGCGGCTTTTGAGACGTTGAGGTTGATCACCCCCGGCTCGACCACTGCCAGGCGCTGCCCCGGATCGAGGCGCAGGATGCGGTCCAGGCGGTTGAGGGCGATCACGATGCCATCCGCCACCGGCAGCGAGCCGCCGGACAGGCTGGTGCCGCTGCCGCGCGCCACAAACGGCACGGCGTGCCGGTGGCACAGCTTCACCGTTTCGATCACTTCCGTCTGGGTTTCGGGGATGACCACCGCCCGCGGGCGGACGCGGAACGCGGTCAGCCCGTCGGATTCGTAGGGGGCAAGCTGGCCGGGTTGCAGCAGCAGCCGGTCGGCGGGGTACAGGCGGGCGAGGGCGGGGATCAGGGCTTCGACGGGCATGCGCAGGGCCTCCTCGGCGCCGGTCAGCAGATGCGCGGCAGCAGCTCGCCGGCCAGCATGTCCACGATGCGCGACCCGCCGATGGCGGTTTTGAGCGTGACGCGCCCGGCGGGGCCGTCGCTCACCCGGCCCACGAGCTGCGCCTCTTCTCCGTAGCGGACGGCGCGCATGGCGGCCAGCACGGCCGCGGCGTGGGGAGCGGGGACGCAGGCTACCAGCTTGCCCTCGTTGGCCACGTACAGCGGATCGAAGCCCAGCAGCTCGCAGGCGGCGGCCACCGCCGGGCGGACCGGCAGGCGCGGCTCGAGCAGTTCGATCGCCACCCCGGACTGCCCGGCGATTTCGTTCAGCGCGGTGGCCAGCCCGCCCCGCGTGGGGTCGCGCAGCGTGTGGACCGGACCGGCGGCCAGCATGGCGGCCACCAGCCCGTTGAGCGGGGCCACGTCGCTTTGCAGGTCGGTCTCGAAGCCCAGGCCCTCGCGCGCAGAGAGCACCGCGATGCCGTGATCGCCGATGGGGCCGGAGAGCAGCAGTGCGTCGCCGGGGCGGGCGTTGGCCCCGGAAATGCTCACCCCGGGCGGGACGAGGCCCAGCCCGGTGGTGTTGATGGCGCAGCGCAGCCGGTCGGCGCTGCCCTTGCCCACCACCTTGGTATCCCCGGCGACGATGGTCACCCCGGCCTCGGCCGCGGCGGCGGCCATCGAGCGCACCACCCGCGCCAGCTCCTCCAGCGGCAGCCCCTCCTCCAGCACAAAGCCGGCGGTGAGGGCCAGCGGCGCCGCGCCGACCATGGCCAGGTCGTTGACCGTGCCGCACACCGCCAGCCGGCCAATGTCCCCGCCGGGGAAGAACAGCGGCGTGACCACGTGCGAATCGGTGGTGAGCGCCAGGCGCGCGCCGCCGGCCTCCAGCACGGCAGCATCGTCAAGGGCGCGCGGGGCGGCCGCGCCGAGGTCGGGCAGGAACAGGCGGGCCAGCAGGTCGCGGCTCAGGCGGCCCCCCGAGCCGTGGCCCATCACCACCACCTCGTGGCGCTGGATGGGAAGCGGGCAGGCGTAGCCGGTGAAGTCCACCCCGGCGGCCGGCCCGGCCGGGGGCTGAGCGTTCAACGTTGGAACGTTCAACGTTGAACCGGTTGGGGTGGTGGGGGAACGGGAATCAGGCACGGTCGGGGAGATCGCCCGGCATGGGATGCCGGGCCTACGGGGCGGTCTGCGGGGGGGTCTGCGGGGCGGTCTGCGGGGCGGTCTGCGG
>CAYZNA010000532.1:0-2414 GCA_964478665.1 uncultured Anaerolineales bacterium | reverse complement strand
ACTTGCCGTTGGCGATCCCCACCCTGGTGACGGGCGTGATGCTGGTGGTGCTGTATGGGCCGCAGGGCGCGGTGGGAGGTTGGCTCGAGCGGGAGTTGGGCTGGCGCGTCATCTTCACGCCGCCCGGCATCATTCTGGCCTTGCTGTTCATCACCTTTCCGTTTGTGGTGCGTGCCGTCCAGCCCGTGTTGATGGGCCTCGATCAGGAACAGGAAGACGCGGCGGCGACGCTGGGCGCGAATGCCTGGACCATCTTTCGGCGCGTGACCCTGCCCGCGCTGACGCTTCCGGTTATCAGCGGCACGCTGTTGAGCTTCGCGCGCGCCATCGGCGAGTTCGGCGCAATTGTGATTGTGGCCGGCAACATCCCGCTCCGCTCGCAGACAGCAGCCGTCTACGTGCTGGGTGAGGTGGAGTCTGAGAACCGGCTGGGCGCGAGCGCGATGTCCATCGTCATGCTGACGCTGGCGTTTGGGCTGATGCTGCTGGTGGACTGGCTGCAACGCCGCCGCCAGAAGGAACAGACCGAATGACGACGGTCGTCCCGGCCCAGGCCGTCCTGCGGCGGCCTGGCCGCTTGTCTTTCACCGCAGATGTATGGCGGCGACGCCTGCTGATTGGGATCGTGATGGCCTATGTGGGTTTGCTGGTCATCGCGCCCATCGTCGCGCTCATCACTGGCGCGTTCGCCGGAGGGCTGGGCGCGGTCGTCACGGCCCTGAGCCAACCGGACGTGCGGTCGGCCTTTGGGCTCACGTTGTGGATTGCGCTGATCACGGTGGTGGTTCACACAATCTGCGGCACGGCGGTGGCGTGGATGATGGTGCGGCAACGCTTCCCCGGCCGCCAACTGCTCAACGGTTTACTGGATCTGCCCTTCGCGGTGTCGGCGGTGGTGGTGGGCTACCTGCTGCTGTTGCTCTTTGGGCGCCAGAGTGCGCTGGCGCCGTGGCTGGCCGCGTGGAATATTAAGGTGGCCTTTGCCTTGCCCGGCATGATCCTGGCGACGTTGTTTGTGACCATGCCTTTCATGGTGCGCGAATTGATGCCCATACTGGAAGAGTTTGGGGTGGAACCAGAGCAGGCGGCGGCCACGCTGGGCGCAAACGGCTGGCAGACCTTCTGGCTGGTGACGTTCCCGACGTTGCGCTGGGGCTTCATCTATGGCTTGACCCTGACGTTTGCGCGCGCCCTGGGCGAGTTCGGCGCGGTGCTGGTGATCGGCGGCGGGGTGCAGCGCCGCACCGAGACCGCGACGCTCTATATCCTCCGCGCCCTGGAAGAGCGCCAGTCCATTGGCGCGTCCAGCTCGGCGCCGGTGCTGGGATTGCTGTCGCTGATATTGGTGGCGGGGGGTGATGTGCTGCGGCGCCGGGAGAAGTGAGGTATAGTAAAGTGAAGCGTGGAACGTGGAGTGTGAAGCGTGAAACGTGAAGCATAGAGTACTCACGTTTTACGTTTCGAGTTACCCCTCCGCTCACTCCGCCGTCCCCGGCGGAGCCTTCGCCGCGGACGGCGAAGGGAGCAGAGGAAATTCCTATTAGTTCGAGTTTTACGTGACGCCTATGCACCGCCTGCGCCTGAGCACTCTGCTCATTGCCCTCAACGTTGGCTTGCTGCTGCTCGCCCTCGCCGGCGTGGCGTTTGTGGCCGTGCGGCTGCTCCGGCAATTAGCCGACGACCAGGCGCTGGCCCGCGTGGGGCAGGCCGGAGCCAGCGCGCGCAACGCCATCGGCCGCTCCGGCCACGAAGCGCTGACCGACGCGCAACTCCTGGGGGAGCGCCCCACGCTGCGGCGCTTGCTGGAGACCCAGGATATAGCCGCCCTCACCACCTTCCTGACTCAATTTCAACAGACCAGCCAGCTCGATGGCTGCGCGGTGCTGTTGAACGACGAGGTCGTGGCCCACAGTGGGTTGTCGCTGGAGTGGGCGGCGCTGTGGGCCGCGCATCGTCAGGATCAGGATTACTTCCTCCAGATTCAGGCCGCGGGTGGCCCGCCCCTCCTGGGTGCATGGGCCGACATGCCGACGCTGCCCGGCGGCGGCGTGTTGGTGGTCATCCTGCTGGACGACTCGATCTCGCGCCAGATCAGCGCCGAAATTGGTCTGCCGGTCACGATTTGGGGGGCGCAAATCCCTGAAGCGTCCAGCCCGCTGGGTGCGCTGCGCCGGCAGGTGTTGGCCACCGGAGAAAGCCGCACCACGCGCTTCGACAACCCCGCCCGGTATCTGACGCTTGTGCCGCTCCGCGCGCCGACGGGGGAGGTGGCCGGGCTGATCGAAACCGAGCTGTCGGCCACCGTCGTCACACGCTCGCTGCAACAACTGATCCAGACGCTGTTACTGCTCACGCTGGGGGTGGCGGCACTGGCCGCGCTGATCAGCTCTCTCATTGGCCGCCGCTTGGGCCGC
>CAYZNA010000531.1:0-2425 GCA_964478665.1 uncultured Anaerolineales bacterium | reverse complement strand
CGCGGATCATCGCCCTCGACACCGAGAAATCCAACTGGACGTGGGACCCCGCCGCCGGCCAGTACTACTGGCACCGCTTCTACGCCTCCCAGCCCGACTTGAACTACGACAACCCGGCCGTGCGGGCCGAGATGCTGAACGTGATCCGATTCTGGCTCGATCTCGGACTGGACGGCTTCCGCTGCGACGCCGTGCCCTACCTGTTCGAGCGCGAGGGCACCAACTGTGAAAACCTGCCCGAGACCCACGCCTACCTGCGCGCGGTGCGGCGCTTTGTGGCGCAGGATTACCCCGGCCGCATCCTGCTGGCGGAGGCCAACCAGTGGCCGGCCGACCTGCGCCCGTACTTCGGCGCCGGCGACGAGTTTCACATGGCCTTCCACTTTCCGCTCATGCCGCGCATCTTCATGGCCCTCAAGCGCGAAGACGCCGCGCCGATCGTGGAGATTCTGCGCGCCACCCCGCCTATCCCCGAGACCTGCCAGTGGTGCACCTTCCTGCGCAACCACGACGAGCTGACGCTGGAGATGGTCACCCCCGAGGAGCGCCAGTGGATGTGGCAGCAGTACGCCCCCGAGCCGCGCATGCGCCTGAACCTGGGCATTCGCCGCCGGCTGGCCCCGCTGCTGGAGGGCGACCGGCGCCGGGTTGAGCTGGCCCACGCCATCCTCTTCAGCCTGCCCGGCTCTCCCATCCTGTACTACGGCGACGAGATCGGCATGGGCGACGACATCTGGCGCGCGGACCGCGACGGGGTGCGGGCGCCCATGCAGTGGGAGGCCGGCCCCGGCGCCGGCTTCTCGCGCGCCCCGGCCCTCTACGCCCTGCCGCTGCACGACGGGGCCTACGGCTACCGGCGCGTGAACGTGGCCGCGCAGCGCCGAAGGTCCCCGAAGCGAAGCGAAGGGGGCGCCGACCCCGGCTCCCTGTGGCACACCCTGCGCCGCATGATTGCCGTGCGCAGAGCACACCCGGCCTTCGGGCAGGGGACGATCAGTTTTGTGGATACCGGGGACCGGGCCGTGCTGGGGATGCTGCGATCCGGCGCGTGCGAGACGATTCTGACCCTGCACAACCTGGCCGGGGAGCGCCGCCTGCTGCGGGCCGATCCTGCCCGGGGAGCCGCCGCCGGGGCGCGGGACCTGCTGGGGGGCGGCGTCGCCTCCCCCCGGACCGGTTCCCCAGGCGAAGTGGCGCTCGAGCCGTACCAGTCGCTGTGGCTGGCGGTGGGGTAGCAACATGACCACCCTCTACGGCGGCATCGAAGCCGGCGGCACCAGGTTCGTCTGCGCCCTGGGCAGCGGCCCGGACAATCTGCGGGCGCAGGCCCGCTTCCCCACGGGCAGCCCGGCGGAAACCCTGGCGCGGGCGGTTGACTTCTTCCGCGAGGGGCAGGCGCGCTTCGGGCCGCTGGCCGCCATCGGCGTGGGCGCCTTTGGCCCGCTGGACCTGCACCCGGACTCGCCGGCCTACGGCCGGATCACCGCCACCCCCAAGCCCGGCTGGGCCGGCGCCGACCTGCTGGCCCCGCTGCGCGCTGCCTTTGGCCTGCCGCTGGCGCTGGATACCGACGTGAACGCCGCCGCCCTGGGCGAGGCTCGCTGGGGCTCCGCGCAGGGGCTGGAGACCTTACTCTACCTCACAGTGGGGACCGGGATCGGGGGTGGGGGGCTGGTGCGGGGCCGCCCGCTGCGCGGCCTGATCCACCCGGAAATGGGCCACATCCGCGTGCCGCACGACCGGGAAGCCGATCCTTTCGGGGGGGGCTGCCCCTTCCACGGCGACTGTCTGGAGGGGCTGGCCAGCGGCCCGGCCATGCGCGCTCGCTGGGGCCAGCCAGCCGAAACCCTGCCCGACGATCATCCGGCGTGGGAACTGGAGGCCGGCTACCTGGCGCTGGGCGTGGTGAACCTGATCTGCATCCTGTCGCCGCAGCGGGTGGTGCTGGGCGGCGGGGTGATGCAGCGGGCCGGGCTGCTGCCGCGCATCCGGCGGCGCGTGGTCGAACTGCTCAGCGGCTATGTGCAGGCCCCGCAGATTCTGACCGGGATGGATGCGTACCTGGTTCCCCCCGCGCTGGGCGCCCGGGCCGGCGTGCTGGCCGCCATCGCCATCGCCGAGCGCGCGGCCGGCCTCTCCCCGGCGCCCCTCCGTCGCGTAGCGGCTCCGGAGCCGGCGCGGGCGCCGGGCGCGGGCGGGGCCGATAGGTGATGGTCAGCGCCACGCCGGCCACGATCACCGCCGCGGCCAACAAGGTCCGCAGGGTGAGCGGCTCCCCGGCCAGCAGCCAGCCCAGAATCACCGCCACCACCGGGTTGACGAAGGCATACGTGCCGGCGCGGGCCGGGGTTTCCACCTGCAGCAGCCAGGCGTAGGCGCTGAAGGCCACCATCGAGCCAAATACGATCAGGTAGCCGAGGGAAAG
>CAYZNA010000530.1:0-2430 GCA_964478665.1 uncultured Anaerolineales bacterium | reverse complement strand
GGCCGAAAAGCTACTGGCCGCGCTGGAGGGCAAAGGGTGACGGCTGCGACCCTGACCGGCGCCGCCCTCGATCTGATCCGGCGCCAGGGCGGGCGCAGCGCCATTTTGCAGGTGGACGCTGACAACACGGTTGCCGTCGAACTGTACGCCCGTCTCGGCTTTCGACGGGAAACCACCCGCACCCTGTGGACCCGCCCCGCCGCCCCGCTCCCCGACCCGGCGCCGCCGGTGGCCGGCCTGCGGCGGCGCCGGCCCGGCGAGTGGCAGCGCCAATACGAACTGGCCGCCCTCGCCCACCCCCACGGGCTGGCGTGGAACCAGCCCCTCACTCCAGACGACTTCCGGCCCACGCTGGAGGGCTGGTTTGCCCGGCTGTTCTCCACGGAATGGGAAGAGCACTGGGTGATCGCACAGAACGAAGAACTGGCCGGCAGCCTGAGCCTGCTCACCGACCTGCGCGGCCGCACCCGCCTGACCCTGCTGGTGCGCCCGGACCTGCGCGGCCACGCCGATGAGGCGGAGCGCCCCCTGCTTATCCACGGCCTGCAGCGGTTGAGCCGGGAGGCCGGCCTGGCCTCGCTGGAGTATCCGGCGGACGATCCGGCTGCCGGGGCCGTGTTCGCGGAGTTGGGGTTTGCGCCAGGCCGCACCCTGGCCTGGATGAAGGCGATTTTCTAATCGCCGGTTACACCTGCGCGCCAACCGAGGGGAGAGAAAATGATCGGTCAAGTCAAAATCGAGAAGCTGTCCAAGACGTACCTTGCCAGACAACGCAAGGGCCTGTTCAAAGCCACCGTCAAGCCGGTGGAGGCGCTCAAGAACGTGTCGCTGGAAATCCAGCCCGGCGAAGTGTTCGGGCTGCTGGGGCCGAACGGCGCCGGCAAGACCACGCTGATCAAGTGCCTGACCACGCTGCTGGTGCCCACCAGCGGCGACGCCTGGATCAACGACTTCCGCCTGACCCGCCAGGACAACGCCATTCGCGCCAGCGTGGGCTGCATGCTGATGGGCGACCGCGGCCTGTACTGGAAGTTGACCGCGCGCGAAAACCTGGTTTTCTTCGGCGCGCTGTACCACCTCTCCCCGGCCGACCGCCGTCGCCGCGCCGAGCAGATTCTGGAGCGCACCGGCCTGACTGAAATTGCCGACCGCACCGTTGAGACCTATTCTTCCGGCCAGAAGATGAAGCTGGCCTTTGGCAAAGCTCTGCTGAACGATGCGCCGGTGCTGATCCTGGACGAGCCGACCAACACCCTCGACCTGCCCTCGGCGCGCGAACTGCGGGCCATTGTGCGCGAGCTGAACGGCCAGGGCAAAACCGTGATTTACACCACCCACATCATGGCCGAGGCCGAATCGCTGTGCGACCGGGTGGCCATTGTGGACCGGGGCGAGGTGATTGCGCTGGGCACGGTGCCGGAGCTGAAGGAGTCGCTGGGCCGCGAGGAGATCACCCGCGTGGAGGGGGTGATCCCGGCCGAGGCCAGCCGGGCGGTGGGTGCCCTGCCCGGCGTCAGCCACGCGGCGCTGGCCTCGGTCAACTCGCATACGCAGCTCACCGTGGTAGCAAAGGACCAGCGCGCGTTGTTGCCGCGCCTGATCGAAACCCTGACCACTCACGGCGCTGTGGTGCAAAAGATCACCCCGGAGGAGGTCACGCTGGAAGATGTGTTCATCTCCCGCACCGGGCGCACCCTGGCAGAGGATACGAGGGTGAAATGAATCTGGTGGAGCGTGCAGCGTGGAGGCAGAAACTTTCCGCCGCGCTGGCCGAGACCCGGCTGCGGCTGACCAACATCAGCCGCTACCCCGGCCAGTTGCTGCTGGAGATCATCATCCCGATTGTATTTGCCGCCATGCCTATGCTGCTGGGCCGGGCCACGGCCGGGGCGCAGGCCGGGGCCAACTTCGAGGCCAACACCGGCACGGCCAACTACGTGGCCTTTCTGTTGATCGGCGCGAACGTATTCAGCATCGTCTCCAGCGCCTTCTGGCACATCGCCTACTGGCTGCGGTTCGAACAGGAGACCGGCACGCTGGAAGCCATCTACCTCACCCCTACCGCCAGCCTGACCCTGATCAGCGGAGTGGCCCTGTACAGCGCCGTTCGCGGGGTGGGGTCCAGCCTGCTGGCCTACATCATCGGCTCGCTGATCTTCCGGGTCAACCCTTTTCAGGGCGACGTGCTGATTGCCCTGGCTTTCATCTTTGTCGGCCTGATCCCGCTGTACGGCCTGACCTTTCTGTTCGGCGCCGTCGTGCTACGGGTGAAAGAATCCAACGCCCTGGTGGGCCTGATGCAGTGGGTGGTTAGCTTTCTGATGGGGGTGTTCTACCCGGTGGCCGTGCTGCCCCCGCTGGTCCGCGCCGCGGCACTGCTCTTTCCGCCCACGTGGATGGTCAACGGCGTGCGCTCGGCGCTGCTGGGCG
>CAYZNA010000529.1:0-2431 GCA_964478665.1 uncultured Anaerolineales bacterium | reverse complement strand
CAGCACCGCCCCGGCCTTCCCCGCGCTGATCACTTCCAGCGTTGCGCCTTGCCCCAGATCGAACACCTGGCCGGTTTCCGCTTGCCGGACCGGGATCCCCATCCCGGACAGCGTTTCCATCAGCGCGCGGCTTCCCGCTCCCCGGCCGGGGAACCCGGCCCCCAGCACTGCCCCCACCCGGACCGGCCCCGGCAGGCCGGCCAGCCCGGCCAGGTGCTCATCGCCCGGCGCAGCGATCAACGCCCAATCCAGGCGCCGGTCCCACAGCGGCATGCGCTGCCCCAGCGCGCTGCTCAGCGCGGAGGCCGCCGGCCCGCCGCCGATCAGCAATCGCCGTCCGGCGGGGGTTTCGACCAGCAGCGCTTCGCCTTGCCCCACGTCCAGCACGGTCAAATGGAGCCGGCCATCCGGGACGCGGAAGTGTCCGTGCCAGGCCAGAAAGGCCAGCACTGCCGCGCCGGCCAGCGCCGCGCCGGCGGCCCACGCCGGCAGGTAGCCAGGGGCAATGCCTCTGGCTACCCGGCCGGCGCGCCGGCCCACCCACGTCAGCCCGAAGAGCAGCCCGAAGCTGCCGGCCAGAAAGGCGCCCGAGGCGCGCCCCAGGTACAGCACCGCGCCCGGAAAGTGCGCGAACCAACCCACCAGCCCGAGGGTGTAGGCCACAAAGGGAAACGCCAGCCAGCCCAGCGCCTGGCCCGCCGGCAGCCAGACCAGACCGACCAGCAGAGCCAGGCCGCTCACCACCATTACTGCCGGTTGCGCCGGCAGGATAAGCAGGTTGGCCAGAAACGAGACCAGCGAGACGCGCCGGAAGTAGTACGCCATCAGCGGCAGGGTGGTGAGCTGCGCCGCCAGGGTGAGCAGGAAGGCGTCCGAGGCCAGGCCGGCGGCGCGCCGGGCGCGCTCCGGGGTGGTGAAGCGCTCCCACAGCCGGATAAAGGCCTGGCTGAGGGGGTCGGCATACAGGATCAGGCCGAGGGTGGCGGCGAAGCTCAACTGGAATCCCACGTCCCACAGGGTGAGCGGGTTGAGCAGGGTCATCAGCAGCGCGGCCGCCAGCAGGGCGTTCAGCCCATCCACCGCACGGCCGGCGCGTCGCACCAGCAGCGCCAGCCCGCCCATGATGGCCGCCCGCACCACCGCCGCATCCGCGCCCACCAGAAAGGTGTAACCGGCAATCCCGGCCAGCGCCGGCAACCAGGCGCGCCGCTCGCCGGCCAGCCGGCGGGCGATCTGGATGAACAGGCCGGCGAGCAGAGTGATGTTGAACCCCGATATCGCTATTATGTGACTGGTGCCGGTGGCGCTGAAGGCCTCTTTCAGACCGGCCGGGAGGCCGGATTCCACGCCCAGCAGGATGCCCTGCATGAGCGCGGCGGCCGGCTGCGGGAAGATGCGCTCCAGCACTTGCAGGGCGTGGGCTTTGAAGCGGTACACGCGCTGTAGCAGCGGGTTGCCCTGCCCCGCGGCCACAAAGGTGATGTGCGGGTCGCGCACCAGGGAGTATACCCCCTGCCGGGCGAGATAGTCGGCGTAGGAGAAGTCTTCAAACTCAGGAGGCTCCTCAAGCGTCCCAAACACGCGCAGGCGGTCACCGTACTTGAATTCCGGGAACCGGGCGGCCCGAACGAGAACCAGTCCATGAACCGGGATGGCGCTGTTCGCGCCTGGCGGAAGGAGCAAATCGGTCCGCACGCGCAAGTTGATGTAAGTGTCTCGTACATCTGGCTCGCTCGCCACGACCCCTTCAATGGCAACCTCCCCGATCTCGTTGTATGTAGACACAAACCTGAAGAGCGTTGCGCAGATCAGGGCCAACCGGACGCGTCTGTCTGCGCGGTAGACCCCTGCCGTGCCTGTTCCCAGACCTGCCAACAGGAGCCAGGCTGAGACAGGCTGTTTTACAACTGAGCCAGCAGCAACACCACCAAGCCAGGACAGGCCCATCCAGAAGAGACTCATACGGGGAAGATTGTAGAGGGGGAGGCGTCAGTGGTCAACTGTAGCTGAGATACTCGTCATCGCCGGAAAGTAGCTCTTACTCCCACCGATCCCGGTGTTTGCAGCGGGTGCCCTCGCGGCACCCGCTGTCCACGCCCCGCACTGTGACGAGGTTCGACTACCGTGTTTTTCAGCCGCTCATCTTTCACAGAAACGCACAGGACATGCGTTCTGTAAGGTGGACCCCATTGTCAAGACACGAAAAAGGGATCGGTTAAGGTGGGCTGGCCTTTCCCCAGCCAGAAATGAAAGACGAGATGAACAAGCCGGGTAGCCTGCTCTTCTCGCCTTCCAGGGGGGTAATTCTATCATACCACAGGGCCGGTCGGAGTGAATGAACCCGGCTCAGCCAGAGCACACTGCGGCGGGTGTCCGATAGTCCAGGGCCTGATGGGGACGCTCGTGATTGTAGAACGGGAAGTAGCGGCCC
>CAYZNA010000528.1:0-2451 GCA_964478665.1 uncultured Anaerolineales bacterium | reverse complement strand
GTTGCTCGAAGCCAGCGCCGCCAGCCCGGCCGATACCTCCTTCCTGGTCAAAGCCACCCTGCTCCTGGCGGTGGGGTTCGCCGCGCTGCTGGCCGTCGCACCCTTCCATAGCTGGCTGCCGGCCGTGGCCGAACACGCGCCGCCCTTCGCGGCAGCGTTTGTCTTTACCGTGATGCAATTTGCTACGGTCTTTTTGCTGCTGGAGTTCCTTAACGCTTACCCGTGGCTGGGGCAGAACCCCACGGTGTACCGCGCCCTCACCCTGGCGGGCGGCGGCATGGTGTCAGTCGGCGCGCTGTTTGCCTTCGGTCAGCGCAACTTTGGGCGGAGCATGGGCTATGCCATGATGGTGGACATCGGCGCGGTGCTCCTGGCGCTGGGCCTGGGCACGCGCGCCGGAGTGGAGGCCGCCTTGGCGACCCTGGCCCTGCGCGGGGTGACGCTTGCCTTGTGGAGTGCGGGGCTGGCCGTGCTGCGCCGCGCCGCCGGGAGTGACGACTTCGACTCTCTGCGCGGTCTCGGACGGCGTTATGCCTTTGCCTCGGCGGCCGTCGTCCTCGGCCTGCTCTCACTGGTGGGCTTTCCCGCGACGGCCGGCTTCCCGGCGCGCTGGGCCCTTTTGCGGTTGCTGGCCGCTTCGCGGATTCACCCCAGCGCCGCGATTCTGCTCCTGGTGGGCATCGTCGGCGTTTCCCTGGTATGTGTGCGCGGGCTGACGGCTCTCCTCACACCCCGCGAAGGTGTCAGGGAATCTCTACAGGAGGGCCGTGTGACCATCGTCGTTTACGGCCTCGGTCTCGTCCTCCTCCTCGTTCTCGGCGCGTTTCCCCAATGGATGCTGCCGGGGGTGGCGCGGACCGCCTTGGTGTTTACGGGTTTGGGCCAATAAGCTGGTACGCCGCTTCGAGCTTCGGAATAATCGCCCTCCAATCATACCTGGCTTGCACGAAGGCTCTCCCGGCTTGTCCCACCGCCGCCGCGCGCGCGGGGTCGGCCAAGAGGGCCAACACGGCGGCGGCAAAATCGGCGGGCGAGTCGGCGAGGAGAAGTTCCCGCCCTGACCGCACGGCGAAACCCTCGGCGCCCACCGTCGTCGCGACGATCGGCCGGGCGAGCGCCATGGCCTCGAGCAATTTGAAGCGCGTGCCGCCGCCCATCCGCAATGGGGCTACATATACGGCGGCCCCGGCGATAAACGGGCGCGTGTCCTCCACGCCCCCGGTCACGATGACCCCGTTTTGTCCGTCCAGTTTTTGCAGCCGCGCCGGCGGTTTCTGCCCTACGACGGCGAATTGAACCTCCGGCTGCGCCGCGCGGATGCGCGGCAAAATGTCTGTGGCGAACCACCGGGCCGCATCCACGTTCGGACGATAATCCATCTTGCCGGTGAAGACCAGGCGGAGGGCGTGGGGCGGGTGAGGGGGGGCGTGGGGCGTATAGTCTTCAACGTCAATGCCATTGGGCACGACGACTGGCCGGAGCGCCGGCGCCAGTTTTTGGAGCGCAGCCGCATCTTCTTCAGAGACGCAGGTCACTGTATCCGCTGCCCGGCAGACTTCCGCCTCAAACTTCTCCAGGCGCGATAATTGGATCCACGAATACAGGGCGGTGGGCCAGCGCGCGGGTTGGCGCAGGTCGGTGGCGAAGGCGCGGCGCTGGATGACGTGCTCGGCGTTGTGGGCATCGTAGATGGCTTGCGGCTGGCGGGCTGCGGCTGGCGGAGGGGCCTGGCTGCGCACGAGAGAAAGGTAGGGGGCCATTTCCAGCCCTTCGACGTGGACGACGTCAAAGTCGGCGTCGCGCGGAAGATCGGCGAGCGCGCGGCTAAACTCCGGCGACCACAGCCGGCGAGCAAGATCGGGATGGGGAGAGAGCAATGTGCGCAGGCGGTCGGCGCGCGAGCGGCGTGGAACGGGGACGGTGATCACTCGCCGGCAGGCGGCCTGCAGCTCGGGCATATTGGCGGACTGGCCCGGCTCCACGAACGACAGCAGCGTGATCGCATGCCGCGCGGCGAGATGCTTGATCAGGCCCCAGTTGCGGATGGCGGTCCCCTGCCGGGGCGGGAAGGGAAGTTGAGGGGTGAGGAAGAGAAGATGGAGGTTTATAGCCAGTACCGCAACCTTAGGGCGACAGCGTCTTACTCGCCTCAGTTACAAAGGCAGCGCCTCGCTGTTGGAGTGAGCGTGTCTAGTTTCTCACCCTTCCATATCCCACTGCTGCCGGCGACCCACAGAGCGTGTTTTGGCCTCCAGGGGTCGGGAGCGCAGTCATTAATCGAACCCACGCCGGGGGGAGTGACGTTCGACCAGTTGGGGCTGTCCACGCTGATGTCGCTGGTCCGGCCGACGTTGTCCCGGTTGCAGACGTACACGACGTCGGAGTCGTTCAGCACATCTGGTCACCCGGATGCACTGGACGCCTGCTACGTGGCCGCTTGGCCGTTACCAC
>CAYZNA010000527.1:2043-2462 GCA_964478665.1 uncultured Anaerolineales bacterium | reverse complement strand
AAGGGTCTCGAAGACCCTCAGGGTCTTGACGGAACTTATTCTTTTACGGACCCTAAGCTGCGCGTGGCCAATGTGCTGGCTGCAGTGTTCTCGCCTTACTCCCTTCCGTGGACCTTCTGCACCATGAACTTGCCACCGACGGCAACAGTCTGTTGCCAGTGGATTGGCCCCTGCGGCACCTGCATGGTCATGCGCAGCTGCCCGCTCTCCAGAGCCTCGCGAATTACCGAAAATGGCTGCGGCCGATCGGTCCACTTCTCCACGATCACTACCCCGTGGCCGGGCTGCTCCAGAAACACCAGCCCGCGCGGGTCGGAGGCCTCGCGCAGCGCCGCGGAGCGGGAGAAGGCCCCGGCGGTGCCGTGCGCCAGCGCCCCGTTCCCGCAGGAGACGAGGTATTCGTAATTCAGCGGCTCCAA
>CAYZNA010000527.1:0-2033 GCA_964478665.1 uncultured Anaerolineales bacterium | reverse complement strand
CGCGCGAGCCCGTGCGACGTGGGGCCGGCCCTGCTGCAGGGCGACGAACGCCGCGTACCGGTCGACGTCGGCCAGCAGCAGCTCGTCCTCTGCGGCCACGGCCAGGCTCCGCGCGCGTTCGACGTCGGCGTGCGCCAGCGCCCCGTTCCCGCAGGAGACGAGGTATTCGTAATACAGCGGCTCCAAGCTGACCACTTCTACCAGATTCGGGTCGTAGGCCGCCACGCCCAGATGCCCGTGCAAGATGGCCCGCGCCGAGGTGGCGTGAGTCATCTCGCCAACTTGATCGGGCCGGGAATAGGCCACCGCCTCGCAGATGCCCATCATCTCCACCGCCTCCACCGAGGGCAACACCGTTCCCCGGCCCTCCACCTGCATCACCCGCGCGCCGCCCCGGTCTGGCTTGACCCCCATCACGATAGCCTGATCGTCGCGGCTGATGCGGCGCTTGTCCACCAGTCTGGAACTCCCGGTAGCAGTGGTGATCAGCCCGGAGATGCGTGGCTCGTACACCGCGTAGCAACCTTCGCTGTACTGTGCGGCGATGGCCTCGCCGATCCCGCCGCGATAGCCGAGGATCTTTTCGATGGCGATGGGGGTGGTGAAGAAGCCGAAGCGGGTGAAATCCTTGCCGGCCTGAATCATGGCCTCCGGGGTGGTGAGCGAGTCCCACAACGCCATCGAGAGCGGCGCCGGCAGCGTCTCGTGGTCGTTGACTTCGTGGGCGCAGACCGCGGTCAGGATGCGCCGGCCGGTCTCCTCGGCAAAGGCCGGCAGGTCGCTGGCGTCGGTGGTGGGATGCGCGCCGGCCAGATCGTAATGGATGGCGCGCAGCGGGCGCCCGCCCTCGTCCCCGATCACTGCCATCACCCGGATGCTCTTGGCCTGGCCCTGCAGCAACCGCCCGAGGGCCACTTCCGGGCCGCCGCGCCGGGCCTGTTCCACCAGCACTTCCACTGCGCGCGGCCCCAGGCCCCGGTATTGATAGTCCACCTGGCCTGCCTCTGCTTGCTCGGCCAGCGCGGCGAAGTGCTGCGTCTGCTCCCCGTACTCAGACTCGCGCAAACTGACCACGGTGAGAATCTGCGGGCGATGGCCCAGGCCATAGATGCGCTTGGCGTGGAACAACAGCGCCTCGTCGCGCTCAACCGGCTGGTTGAAGCGTGCGGTGGTCAGGATCAGCTCGGTTTCCCGGTCGGGCCGGGACTCAACCGCCCCCCCACTGGCGCGGAACCAGTCCAGCACGGCGTGGATGGCCGGCTCGACCACGGAGTCGAGATACGCGGGGCAGTATGCCACCGAGATTGGATGGGTCCAGGGGTGCATTCCGGGAGTGGTCACGGGACTGATTTGCTCCAGCAGTCATAGCTCGACAATGTTACATTCGGCGGCGATACGTTCGTAGTGCGCCACGCAGTGTTAGCGGAGTGGCGCGCGCCCCGCACAGGAGCACTCCGCTGCGCTGCGTGCTCCACTACGAGCAGAAATCTAACATTGTCGAGATAGAATAGGCGTTGCAGGCCGGTTATCCAGGCCAGCGCCGTACGGATGAGGCCCCCTGATTATACAGGGCGCAGCAGTACAGGCAACCCTTCGGGAGAGACGTACCTGAAAGAGATGGTGTGCGCAAGGGCATACGTTCCCTGCACACACCATCTCCTTCGGGCAAGTCCGGCTGTGGGCGAGCCGCCTGGCCCGCGATCAGCGGATGAAGAACGACAGCAGCACCAACACGGCCAGCAAGCCCCCGGCCAACATACCAATGCGGCGCAGGTCGTTCTTGATGTGCGTGTAGTCGGGATTGAAGGTCTCCGTCCGCGGCCTGGCGCGCGGGGCAAAGCGCGGCGCGGCCTTTGCCGGCGCCTCAGGCTCAGCCGCCGGTCCTGCCGGGCCGGTGTGCATGGGGACGTTGATGCGCCGATTCTTGCGCTTCTTTTGGGTTTTGCTCATAGGTGTTCTGGTTCCTCGGAGTTAGAGTTCGGAGTTAGAGTTCGGAGTTAGAGTTCGGAGTTAGAGTTCGGAGTTAGAGTTCG
>CAYZNA010000526.1:1547-2470 GCA_964478665.1 uncultured Anaerolineales bacterium | reverse complement strand
CGGCTACGGCGCCTGGCCAGACCGGGGCATGGGGATGCCCCGGCTACGGCGCCTGACCAGACCGGGGCATGGGGATGCCCCGGCTACGGCGCCTGGCCAGACCGGGGCATGGGGATGCCCCGGCTACGGCGGGGGGCGGGAGGTAACCGTAGCAGCGGCATCCCCATGCCGCTGTCGTCGGATGAATGAATACGGAACAAACAAAATGATCCTGTTAAACTTTGCCCACCCCCTCACGCCCGAGCAACTGGCGCAGATCGAGGCCCTGACTGGCCAGGCGGCGGCGCGCGTGATCGCCGCGCCGGCCCAGTTCGACCACCAGCAGCCGTTTGAGCCGCAACTGGTGGCGCTCATGGCGCAACTCTCGCTCACGCCGGAGCAATGGCAGACCGGCGCCATTCTGGTCAACCCGCCCTCGCTCAACTTCATCACCGCGCTGCTGCTGGCCGAACTGCACGGGCGCATGGGGTATTTCCCGCCCATTATGCGCCTGCGCCCGGTGAAGGACGCGCTCCCGCCGCGTTACGAGGTGGCCGAGATTCTCAATTTGCAGGCGTTGAGAGACGAAGCGAGGAAGAAGCGGGACAAAGCGACAGGATGAGAGGGCGAGGGGGCCGAGTGGCTGCTGTAGGGTGATGGCGGCGCCGTGAGCAGGGGGAGTCAGGCCAGGGCCGGCTCCGGTTGGCGCTGGCGATCCAGGAAAAAGGGCGTCTGGGCCAGAATGTCGAGATACCACCACCATTCGCCGGGGGGAGGCTGCAATCGGCGGCGTTCTTCGGCCAGGTTGACGAAACGGGAAATCTCGGCCGCAAACTCGGCAGCGCGGGCGGCCAGTTGGCGATCCGCTTCCGCCAGGGCGATTTGCTCGGCCGGGCTGAGGGCGATTTCGCGTGCCCCGGTCAAGGCGCCATCAGGCGGGTAGA
>CAYZNA010000526.1:0-1537 GCA_964478665.1 uncultured Anaerolineales bacterium | reverse complement strand
CAGTTGGCTGCGCGTTTTGAGCATCTGCAGGTGTTCGATGCCGCTGACGGCCGGGTGCCGGACATCAACCTGGTAGTTCTCAAGCAGCCGGTTCATAGGATAATCTCCTTGAGGCTTCCGAGTCGTTGGTAACGTGGCTCCTGGCCGAAATAGGCCTCCGGGTCATCGGGCGGGAACGCGGTTTCCAGAATTCCTTCCAGGCTGATCATCACCAGCCACGTCCGGCCTTTGTGGGGCGCGACGACCGTTGGATAGACGCTCGCTCTGAATCGGTACATGTACAGCAGGGCTGAGGGGTCGTCGAGAACCGCCCGAATGATGGCTTCGTATTCATCGAGTGCTGCTCCTGGAGAGAGATGCCCTCGCTCGACTCGCTTGTGCAGGTGCGCCTGATCTTTGCCGGCCTTCCACCGGATCTGTGCTCGCGCCCGGCCAATCGCTTCGGTGATTTGTCGGTGAAGGCCGGCGGGCAAAGTCATAGAACGATTGTAGCACAGGGGCAGACCGACTGCACGGGGTCGCATTCCAGAGCCGAATTTACAGAACCTCCGCGACGAGGCGCGCAAGAGCCGCGCATGACCACATGAACCCGCCCGATTTACTTTCTCTGGTGCTGACGCTGCGCCCGCTGGGGGCGGCGCACGGTTTGCCCGATTCGCTGGCCCGCGCTTCGCACGCGGTTCTGCTGAACGCCGTGGGGGGGGCCGACCCGGCCCTGGCCGGGAGCCTTCACGAAGGTTCCGGTCCGCGCCCGTTCACCGCCTCCGACCTGATTGGATTGAAGCAGCGTGAAGGGTTGAGGCCGGAGCGGACGTATGCGCTGCGGTTCACAGCGCTCACGGCGGGGACGGCTTCCGCGCTGCTGGCGGCCTCCGCCGGGGGGCCGCTCGCGCTGGGGGCGGAGGTTGTGCTGGGGGAGTCTGGCTTTCGGGTGGAGGCGGTGGAGGGGGGAGAGGAAACTCCAGACTCCAAAACTCAAACTCCAAAGACGAGCCATCCGTGGGCGGGGGCGGCGACGTATAAGTCGCTTTCGGCGCCGTGGCTGCTGGCGCGGGAGCGGCCGGCTGCGCGGCTGGCGCTGGATTTTGTCAGCCCGACGACTTTCAAGTCCGGCGGCAAGCACGTGCCGCTGCCATTGCCGGAACTGGTCTTCGGCAGTTTGCTGGAGAAGTGGAATGCGTTTGCGCCGGTGGCCCTGCCGCCGGAGACGCGCCGGTTTGCGGCGGAGTGCCTGGCGCTCAGCCGCTATCGCCTGAGTTCGCGGGTGAGCCCGATGAAGGAGGGCGGCCTGCGCACGGGGATGGTGGGGATGGCGGTGTTCACCGCCCTCAATCACGACCGCTACTGGCTCACCCTGCTCAACCTGCTGGCGGATTTCGCGCTGTACGCCGGCGTCGGGGCGGGGACGACGATGGGGCTGGGGCAGTGTAGGAAGGAAGAAGGAAGAAGGAAGTAGGAAGAAGGAAGTAGGAAGAAGGAAGTAGGAAGAAGGAAGAAGGAAGAAGGAAGTAGGAAGAAGGAAGTAGGAAGTAGGAAG
>CAYZNA010000525.1:0-2472 GCA_964478665.1 uncultured Anaerolineales bacterium | reverse complement strand
CTCTAACTCCCCACTCTAACTCTAACTCCCCACTCTAACTCTAACTCCCCACTCTAACTCTAACTCCCCACTCCCCACCCTCCACGGGAGCCATGGCCATGACAGAACCTCTGATCTACGACCTCTCTTCCCCCGGGCGCTGCGGCGTGACCACGCCCGCCAGCGACGTCCCGCTTCAACCCGGCCTGCCCGCCGCGCTGCTGCGCCCCGACCTCGACCTGCCCGAGGTGGCCGAGATAGACGTGATCCGGCACTTCACCCGCCTCTCGCAACTCAACTACGGCATAGACAGGGGCTTCTATCCGCTCGGCTCATGCACCATGAAGTACAACCCGCGCGTCAACGAAGAGGCCGCCCGGCTGCCCGGCTTCGCCCTCAGCCATCCGCTGCAGGACCCGGAAACGGCACAGGGCAGCCTCGCCCTGATGTATCAGTTACAGGAATGGCTCAAGGAGATCGGCGGCTTCGCCGGCGTCAGCCTGCAACCGGCGGCCGGCGCCCAGGGCGAGTTCACCGGCATCCTGATGATGCGCGCCTATCACCTCGACCGCGGCGACCGCAACCGCACCCGAATTCTGATCCCGGACTCCGCCCACGGCACCAACCCCGCCAGCACCAGCATGAGCGGGCTGGAAGTGGTCGAGCTGCTGTCCGACCCGCGCGGCAACGTGGACCTCGCCGCGCTCAAGGCCGCCTGCGATGAGGCCGTGGTCGGGCTGATGATCACCAACCCCAACACCCTCGGCCTGTTCGAGGAGCACATCGAGGCCGTGGTGAAGACCGTGCACGCCTGCGGCGGGCTGGTGTACGGGGACGGGGCCAACATGAACGCCCTGCTGGGGGTTGTCCGCCCCGGCGACCTGGGCTTTGACGTGCTGCACTACAACCTGCACAAGACGTGGTCCCCCCCGCACGGCCGCGGCGGCCCCGGCTCCGGCCCGGTGGGCGTCTCCGCGCGGCTGCTGGACTTCCTGCCCGGCCCCCTCGTGGACATTCTGGAAAACGAGTCGGAGGAGGAGGCCCCGCTGTACGGCTACGTCACCCCGCCCAGATCCATCGGGCGCATGAAGGCCTTCCACGGCCAGTTTGGCATGCTCGTGCGGGCCTATGCCTACATCCGCGCCCAGGGCAAGTCTGGCGTGCGCGCCATCGCCGACCACGCCGTGCTCAACGCCAACTACCTGCTCAGCAAGCTGCGCGGCGCGTACCCGGTGCCCTATGACCGCCTGTGCAAGCACGAGTTTGTGCTGGAGGGCCGCTGGCCGGAGTTGGCGGACATCCACGCGCTGGATATTGCCAAGCGGTTGATGGACTACGACTTCCACCCGCCCACCAACTACTTCCCGCTCATCGTCCACGAAGCGCTGATGATTGAGCCGACCGAGACCGAGAGCAAAGAGATGCTGGATGCCTTCGCCGAGGCCATGCTCAAGATTGCCCAGGAGGCCCGCAACCAGCCGCAACTGCTCAAAGACGCGCCGCACAACGCCCCGGTCGCCCGGCTGGACGAGGCGCGCGCTGCCCGCGAGTTGATGCTGTGCTGCCGGCCAATGCCGGAGTGGATGGAAGCGGAATAGCCGCCCGGAACGCCGGGCGACGGGGAATGAACCCGAAAACTCCTCACGGTACACCCCGGCCTGGTTGGTTCCCACCGAGGTATAATCTCCCGATGGAGGCAGCCAATGAGGCGTAGGGCAAGTCTGAAACTTACCCCACTATTCTCGAGTCAGAGACTGGCGCACGCCGATGCACCCCCCCTTTTTTGAGTGGGACGAAGCCAATGCAGAGAAGATCGTCGAGCGCCACGACGTCGCTCCGGAAGAAGCGGAGGAATGCTTTTTCAACCGCCATCATATCAAACGCGCCGGGGCGAACATCTACTATCTCTACGGCCAATCGGATGGAGGGCGCTACCTGTTCCTCGTGTATGAATGGAAGGACAAGAACATCGTGCGCGTTTACAGCGCGCGAGAGATGACTGCCGCGGAACGCGGCAAGTTTCGGAGAAAGAAATGAGCGAGGCAAAACCGGCACCGCCGGAATTCAAGACAATCGCAGAGGCAGCCGACTGGGCCGAGACTCATGACACCGCCCCATACTTCGACTCGATGGAGGATGTCGCGCCTTTCGAGGGGGAGCGATCCATCCGGCAACGAGTGCGCGTCACCGTATTCCTGCCGGAAGATGCGCTGACCAGGCTTCGGGCGCTGGCCATGGATCGCTCGCTGGACTATCACACCCTGGCCGAGGCGATCATTCTGGAGCATCTCGCGGCAATCTGATCACGAATCCGGCGACTGAACGCAGACGGCGGGCACCCGGCCCGCCGTTTGTGACTCGCCCGACCATTCAGACTATCCATCCGACTCCCTGACCACCCGACTCCCCGACCACCCGACTCCCCGACCACCTGACTACCTGACCACCCGACTCCCTGACCACCCGACTCCCCGACCACCCGACTCCCTGACC
>CAYZNA010000524.1:0-2474 GCA_964478665.1 uncultured Anaerolineales bacterium | reverse complement strand
AACTTCTATCCGCAGGGCGGCACGGCCACGATGCCGATATTTTCACAGGCTCTCACTTTTTGTCAAAAGTCCAAGATAACCGTCTTGGCCTTCAACCGTCAGCGTTCTTCTCTGGGGCGTTTGAAAAGGCCTGGTCAGGTGACAACATGACCTCGTTAATTGCTGCACCCCACTTTGCGGAAAGTTGGTTCATCAATGCTTAATCTCCTTACGTCCCAGACAACCCACTGGAGGTTTTGCCTTCGCACAAGGAAGCGTGAATGCGCTCCCATTGGCGGATCTATCACGATACACCATCCCTCATCGTATTTGTCACTCAAGAAAATGTTAGGATCGGCGGCTCTTTGAGCTGAGGTTATCGTGTAACTGAAGTTTGGATCGTCCGCAATAATACCCGCGTACTTACGAATGTACTCGTCCAAAGCCGATTCTGCCTCGTTCGGCAAGCCGCCATCGGATGGAAGCCCGCCTGTGCCTGCACAGGCTGGTGTGGATAATGCAACTATGAGGAAGCCAAGAAGTAGTGACTGGATTGTGCTAGCTCGTTGTTTACGGGACATGGCAGCCTCCAATTCGAGCCGCCCAACGGTTTAGATGAGCCGCGTCAGCCAGCAGACGCACCCCGGCCTGCCAGCCCCCTTCGTGCTGGCTGACGTCGGCTCCATCTGCTGTTGGACGAGGCCCCATCCTGGGGTTTCCACCCCCTTCAGCCTCCCTGCAATTCTGGCGACGGGGCGGCGGGGCGACGGGTAACGGGCCAATGGGGCCACCCATTACCCATCCACCCGTTACCCCCGTTACCCATTACTCATCCACACCGGCGCCTGTCCACCACTCAGCGCCCCTTTTTCCTCCACCAGACGGACTCCACCCCCGGCGCTCAGGCTGCCGCCACGTCGGCTCGCAGCGAGGCCCCGAACAGCCAGCCAAACAGCACCTTCAACCACAGCCACAGCCGCAGCCGGGGCATCTCGCCCACTTCCCCCCGGTAGGACAGTGTGCCCCACGCCCCGCGCCACCGACAGCGATGCAGGTCCTCCCCGACCACCGTTTCCAGCCACGCCGCCAGCACCAGCTTCGTGACTTTCGGCAACTCGGGCGGCAAGCCCAGCAGCGCCCGCGCGCGCGGCAGTTTGCTCTTGCGCGCCGCGCTGTGATGCAGGCCGTAATACCGCACCCGCACAAACCGCTCCGGCAGCACGTGCAGCAGAAACCGCCTGATGAACTCCACCCCCGGCAGGGTCATCTCTTTCTGCTTTCCCCCGTCCGGATTGTCGTGATAGGTGAAACTCACCTGCCCCCCGCCGATGTTCGTGATCCGGTGGTTCGAGATCGCTACCGCGTGCACGTAGCGGCTCAGGTACTCGATCACCGCCTCCGGCTTCTCAAACGGTTTCGCGAACACTTCCCACTTCTTCCCCCTCATCTCTTCCACCCGCGCCTTCACTGATGTTGCCACCGCTTCGCGTTCCCCCACCTCCACCCCGACCAGCTTGCCCTCTTCCGCCAGCCGCACCAGCCCGGCGCAGAAGGCGTCGCGAAAGGCGGCCGACACGGCCACAATGTCGAACAGGTAATTCGGCGCGCAGCGCACCCGGCGCCGCCCGTCGAAACTCAAGGCCCCGCCGGTGACGATGCAATGCACATGGATGTGTTGTAGCAGCGTCTGACCCCAGGTATGCAACACCACCGTGAAGCCCAACTCGCCGCCCAGCTCCCGCGCCGCAAACGCCTGCAACACCGCCGCCGCCGTCGCAAACAACAGGTTGTAGATCGCCGCCCGGTTGGCCGCCACCCAGGCATTGATCGCGTGGTCGGTGGTGAAGACCACGTGGAAATAGGGGATGGGTAGCAAGTAGACCTTCTGCGCTTCCACCCACTGCGCCCGGGCGAACTTCTGGCACTTCGGGCAGTGCCGGTCCCGGCACGAGCAATACGCGAACTCTACCGCCCCACAGGTCTGACACTCGTAAATCTGCTCGCCCAGCGCCCGCGTGCGGCAGGCGACAAGCGCCCCCATCACCCGCGCCTGCTCCGCCGTCACCGCGTGCGTCCGGCGATACTCGTCGCCGTACTTCCGAAACACGTCGGCGACTTCATACTCCGTGTGCGCCCCGCGCACATGAATGTAATGAGCGTCACTCATCTCAAAGACTCGCTGGGCCTCACCCCAGCGGATAAATTGTGTTTCTTTCTGGAAACACGGGATACTCCGGGTGAAACTGGCGGCGCTGGCTCCATTCCACCGAGTCTAACACCGTATCCCCATCACACTCCGCATATGGACACATTTGCCAGTCGCCGACCTGCCGATACTCGCCGGCAAGGTAACACCGTTCGCAATGCAAACACCATATCCATGTGCCGCGGGCTATGCCAGTGGCCTGGATCAGATCGGCTGGCTTCGGTTCGCTGGCATGGCGCTTCCGTTTCGTCATCGTCGCTCCCGCCTCGGGCGTAAAGGAGTTCGTCCA
>CAYZNA010000523.1:0-2490 GCA_964478665.1 uncultured Anaerolineales bacterium | reverse complement strand
TCGCCCGCATCGTCAAGGGGCTGGCCTTCAGCCCGCTCACCGACATCCGCGCCTTTGTCCACAACTACCTGCTGGACGAAAACCTGGTGGACGTGAAGACCCTGCAGGCGCAACTCGAAACCCTGCGCCATTTTGAGGGCCTGGCCGCCGACATCCGCGAGCGCATTGCCGCGCTGGACCAGATCGGCGAGCTGGATGGGGAGCGGCTGGCCAACCGGCGCCGCCGCGTCACCAACGGCTACATCCGCCGCCGGGCGGAGGGCGATACCCACCTGACCGCCCTCAAGACTTGCCGGTTGGAACTGGACGAAACCCGCCTGGCCCTCAGCCGGGCCGCCCGGCAGCGTGAGGAACTGGCCGAGGCCCTGAAGCGCGCCCAGACCCGCCTGGTGGACGCGCAGGTGGCCCTGCAGACCAACCTGACCGCCCTGCGCGAGAAGGAACTGCGCGAGAAGTTGGCCGCGCTGGAGGCCGAACTGCGCGACCTGCGCGAGCGCGAATCCCGGCTGCGCGACCTGCTGGCCGCCGAGTCCCGCGACGCTATCCACTTGCGGGAATTGCTGGCCGGCGACGACCACCCCATCCCGCCGTCGCTAGATGAGTTCATCGCGAACCTCCAACTTCAAACTCCAAACTTCAAACTCCAAACTTCAAATCTCCAATCTCTAATCTCTGGTCTCGATTCGCTCGGCCAGGCCTACGCCCGCGACGAAGCCCTGCTGGGCGAGCGCGCCCGCCTGCTGCGCGAGGAAGCCGCCGGGCTGGAGGCCGAGATCCGTAGCCTGCGCACCGGGGACCGGGAGGCCAGCCATGAGGCCGAGGCCCCGGAGGCCACCCGCCTGCGCCGTCTGCTGTGGGCCGAACTCGGCCTCGGCCCGGACGAAGCCAGCTTCCTGTGCACCACCCTGCACATCCCGGACGAAGGCTGGCAGGACGCGGTGGAGGGGGTGCTCGGCCCGCTGCGCTTCACCCTGCTGGTCCCGCCCGAGCACTACGACGCCGCCGTGCGCCTGTACCGCGAACGCCGCCACAAAGACGGCCTGCACGGCGTTGCCCTCCTCGACGGCGAACGCATCCTCGCCCACACCCGATCCGCCCGAAGGTTCGCACAGAACCCGCTGCCGACGCTGGCGGCCGAGGTGCAGACCGCTCACCCCGCCGCGCGCGCTTTTATGGACCTTGTGCTGGGCGGATACGTGAAGTGCGATTCGCCGGAGGCCCTGCGCGAGCACCGGACCGCCGTCACGCGGGAGTGTTTTGTGCGCCGCAACTTCACCACCGGCCACCTCAACCCGCGCACCTGCCGCCGCTGGTTCATCGGCGAGCGCGCCCTGCCGCGCCAGATCGAGCAGCGCGAGGCGCGGCTGAACGAGATTGCTGCCGAAATGGTCACACTCAACGAGCGCGCCGCCGCCCTGCGCGAGCGGCTGGCCCTCACCCGCGACAAGGTGCGGCGTTTTGTTGAGATTGAGCACCTGCTGCCCGACCTGCAAGGGCTGCCGGTCGCCGCCGGGCAACTGGCAGCGCTGCAGGCCGAACTGGCCGCGCTGGACACCCCCACCGTGGAGTCGCTGCGGGAAGAGGTGCGAGGCTGCCAGGCCGAGTTCGACCGGGTGAAGCGGGAGGCCGACGGGCTGGAGCGCCGCACCGGCGGGCTGGAGCAACAGGCCGAGACTCTGGCGCGGGAGGCGATTCCGGGCCTGGAGCGGGCGGCCGAGGCCGCCGCTCGGGAGGCAGAAACGTTTATGCAGGTGGAAAATACCGACGAGGAGACGCAGGCCGAAGCGGTCCGGGAGTATGAGCGGCGGCGGGAGCGGCAGCCGCTCGAGACCGTGCTGGCCAACGCCGGTCGCTACGAGGGGGATTATCAGGGGGCGGAATCGCGCAGCCGGGACAGGCTGCGGGAGGCCAAACAGGCCTACAGCCTGCGCTACGACTTCGGCTACGACGAAGACGAGGACGCGGCCCGCCACGGGCAGGAGCGCGAGAAGTTCGTGCAATCGGAACTGCCGCAGTACGAGGCCCGCATCGCCGAGCAGCGCGCGCTGGCCGAGCAGGAACTGGTGGAAAACTTCATCCACCGCCTGCACGAACAGATCGAGGACGCCCGCCAGCAATTGGACTACCTGAACGCCACCCTGCGCGACCTGCGCTTCGGCGGCGAACGGTTCGAGTTCATCGCCCGCCCCGCGCCGCCGCTGAAACAAGTTTACGACATGATCCTGGACAGCCAGCAGATCCTGGGCGCCTCGCTGTTCGAGTCTGACTTCCACCAGAAGCACCAGCAGGGCTGGGACCTGCTGTTCGAGCGCCTGACCGCCAACGAGGCTGATGAGGCCGCGGTCGAATTGCGCGAGTTGCAGGACTACCGCAACTATCTGGAATACGACATCCGCATCCACTACCCCAACGGCGACCGCGCCCTGCTCAGCCAGATCAACGCCAAGAAATCCGGCGGCGAGACCACCACCCCGTTTTACGTGGCCATGG
>CAYZNA010000522.1:0-2508 GCA_964478665.1 uncultured Anaerolineales bacterium | reverse complement strand
GCGCGGCCCGCTCCGCCCCGCGACGTGCCTCCCCCCGTCCGGAGCACTCCGCCGCGCTGCGTGCCCCACTACGAGCGGGAGCACTCCGCCGAAATCACTGAACGGAGTGGCGGTAGATGGGGTATTATTGGTAGGCGAATTGGAGTGTGATGGGAGGGGTAGATGTTTGAACGGCTCAAGCTAGAAGAGGGATGGTCAACGTTTTTGCTGCTGCTGGCGCTCATGCTCATTGTGTCGCTGGCCATCGGCGCTACCGGATGGGCCGAGGGGTTGAATGCCGCCGCGCCAGTGGCCGTGCTGGCTGTGCTGGCTGGCATGCTGCTGGCCCGCAGCCGTTTCAAGGACTGGCAGACCACGCCCTTTGTGGTGGTCTACGGCCTGTTTGTCATTGGCTGGATTCTGGGGCGCGGGCTGCCGGGCGATCTACTATGGCGCGAGCGTGTTCTGAATCTAGTGGGGCGGGTGCAGCAGTTCTCTTTCACGGCGATCAGCGGCGGCACCAATCGCGACCCGCTGATGTTTGTGATCTTTGTGTGTGTGGTCACGTGGTTGATGGGGGTGGAGGCGGCCTGGTCGGTGTTCCGGGCTGGTCGCGCCTGGCCGGCGGCCATCCCGCCCGGCGTGGCCCTTTTGATTGTGGTGTATTACTACGTGGGGCCGAACCAACTGCACCTGTACCTGCTGGCCTACCTGTTGATTCTGCTGTTGCTGGTGGCGCGCATGAGTCTGTACTGGCGCGAGGTGGAATGGCGCCGCCAGAAGGTGAGCTACGACCCCGGCTTCCGGCTCGACTTCTTGCGGGCCAGCCTGGCAGCCGCGCTGCTGGTGCTCAGCCTGGCGTGGGTCACCCCCTCCGCCGGGGCCAGCCCGATGGTGGCCAACGTGTGGAGCCAGATGACCGGGCCGTGGGGCCGCGTGCGCGATGGCTGGAACCGCCTGTTCTCCTCGCTGAAAAGCTACGGCCAGCCGGTGAACGATTACTACGGCAACTCGCTGGTGCTCTCCGGGGCGGTCAACAACACCGACCGGCCCATCATGGATGTGGCCGTCGCCCCGCTGGAAGGCGGGCGCTACTACTGGCGGGCGCGCGTGTTCGACTACTATCACGACGGGCGCTGGGAAACCACCGAGCGGGACCGGGTCTCGGTGTCCCCCGGTGAAAACCGGCTCAATTTCCCCACCTATCAGGGCAGGCAGGTGGTGGACCTGACCTTCATCTCTTACCTGAGCGCCAGCAGCACGCTGTACGTGGCGCCGGAGGTGCGCCGGGTGGATCGCCCGGTGGAACTGGAGGTGGACGCAGGCGCGGCCTCGGTTGGCGCCGCCGACATCGCCTCGGTCCGCAGCCAACGCATTTTGCGACAGGGGGAAACCTATACGGAGCGCGCGCTGGTCACCACGGCAGACGCGGCCAGCCTGCGCAGCGCCGGGACGGACTACCCGCAGTGGGTGCGGGCGCGCTACTTGCAGGTCCCGCCGGAGATCACTGACCGCACCCGCGAACTGGCCGCCAGCATCATCGGGGGCCAGCCCACCCCGTATGAAGCCGCGCTGGCGCTGACCGACTGGCTGCGGCGGAACATTACTTACAACGATCAGCGCGCGGCTGCCCCGCCCGGAGTGGAGCCGCTGGACCATCTGCTGTTTGTGAGCCGGGAGGGCTACTGCAACTACTACGCTTCGGCCATGGTCATTATGTTGCGCAGTCAGGGCATCCCGGCCCGGATGGCGGCGGGCTTTGCTGAGGGCGAGTATCTCGACGAGTGGGGGGTATACCGGGTGCGCGAGAGCGACGCCCACGCCTGGCCGGAAGTGTTCTTTCCCAACTACGGCTGGGTAGAGTTTGAACCGACGGTATCGCAGTTGCCGCTGGTGCGCCCGCAGACGGCGGCCTCGGAACAGGCTGACTCCACGGCGGGGGCGGCGCCCACGCCGCCCGGCGGCAACCCCAACGAGCGAGAGAGCCGCTTGCCGGATGAGGGCGTGGACAGCCGGGCGGCCGGCGCCGCGCTCCAGACCCCCAACCGCCTGTGGCAGCGGATTGCGCTGGCGGCCGCCGGCGCGCTGGCAGCGCTGGCCTTGCTGGCCAGCGCCTGGTGGACGCTGGAATATCGGGGGCTGTCGCTGCGGCCCGGCAACGTGTTGCTGGGCCTGACGGCCTCCCGCCTGCGCCGGACCGGAGTCGCGCTCCCGCGTGGATTGGCCTGGTACGCCGACCGGCCAGCCGGCGGGCTGTCGCCGGCAGCCCTGGCCTATGGCCGGCTGATCCGCGCGCCGTGCTGGCTGGGCCTCGCCCCGCGCGCCTCCGCCACCCCCTACGAACGGGCGCAGGCCTTCCAGAGCACGTTGCCGGCCGGGCGGGAACCGGCGCAGGCCATCGCCCGCGAGTACGTGCAGGAAGTGTACGGCAACCAGCCGGGCGATGGGGGGATTGCTCAGGCGGCCTGGTCCGCCCTGCGCCTGGGGGTGTGGCTGGCCGTGCTCAAACGCCGATTCTCAAACCAATGA
>CAYZNA010000521.1:0-2515 GCA_964478665.1 uncultured Anaerolineales bacterium | reverse complement strand
TAGTACCAGGCCGAAGGCCGCCCCTGTCCCTGCTCGTAGCCGGTGAGGGTGAAGCCGTCGGCGAAGGCGGCGACCACGGTCTCGCGCGGCAAGCCGCCGAGGCGGCGGTCTGGGCCGGGCTGCCAGGCATACAGCAGGTAAATGCTGCCGGGCGCCATCCAATGCTTGAGGCCGGCCGCGTAGCGCTCTCTCCCCTCTTCTGAAAGGGAATGGAAACAGCCCATGTCGAGGGCGAGATTATAGGGGCCAGGCAGCGGGAGTTTTTCGAGGCGGGTCACATCGCCTACGAGGAGGGTGACCGGAAGGCCGCGCAGCTTGCGCCGCGCCTTCGCGATAGCGGCGGGGACAAAGTCAATGCCGGTAGCCTGCCAGCCGTGTTCGGCCAGATAGCGCACGTTGGTGCCCGTGCCGCAGCCGAGGTCGAGCGCGCGGCCCGGCGGTCGGTGGGCCATCGTGCGCACCAGTTCCGGCGCGGGGATGCCGGAATCCCACGGGGGCCTCAAGAGATACCACCACGCGAACGCGAGCCGCCTCATGTGGTCTGCTGGTTGAGCCAGTACAACATGCGCGAGCGGTCTATGGCATAGAGGAATTCATCTTCTTTCTCGCCGCGGCCATTGAAGATGAGAAAGGTGGGGGTGAAGGTTATATTGTAAAGATTGGCAAGCTCCCGGCCGATCGCGTCATCTATGTTGACGCGCAGGACTTGCAGGCGGTGGCCCACCTCGTTCTCCAGGCGGTCCATCAGCGGGCGATTGGCCATACAGGCCGCGCAATAGTCGGAATAGAATTCAAGCAGGGTGGGGCGGCCCTGATGCAGCACGCGTTGAAAGGCGATCAGGGCGTCGAAGGTGACGGCCTTAGCGCTCGGCGTGCGGAGCCGGCGCTGGAGGGCAATACACCCCAAAACGTAGGCTGCGAGCAGGGCCGCCTCCAGCACGGAAAGCCCGTCGCGGGCGAGCCAGAAGGCCAACAGCGCGCCTGCTCCCAAGGCCCCCCAGATGAAAGACCTGAAACTAACGAGGCGGAGAAAGTTTCGCATGGCGAGAGCGGCTGCATCATACCATGCCTTTATGTCTCTGAGGAACAGGTTTGAACCGGGAGACCAGCACCCGGTAGATCGTCAGGAACAGCAGGCTGCCGCCGCTGGCCCAGTACAGGTTCTGCGCCCAGGCCGACGGGCTGTCTGTGCCGCTCATCAGCCCGTGGGCCAGCGCCAGCAGGAAGACCACAAAACTGAGATAGTGAATCAGCCGCCAGAGGCGCGCCCCCATCCGGCGGCGGACGTAGAAGCTCAGCCCCACGCCCCCCATCAGGTAAAACCCGATCTGCCCCAGCCCCACCCACAGCGGCCGGTAGTCGGCGCTGGCAAAGGGGATGAGCACTCGGGCCGGGGAGAAATGAATATAGTGGTCGCCGATCAAGATCAGGCCATGGAAGAGCGCGAACGCCAGGCCCAGCCGGCTGGTGTGCTGGTGCAGATCAAAGGCCGTCGGGCCGCCCGGCCAAATGCGCGCCATCTTGTTCGTGAGGCTCAGGCCAAACGCCATCGAGAGCCAGAGCAGCGCATACGCCACCCAGGCGCTGGCGCGGGAAAGATACCAGTAGGCTTTGGGCGCCGGCCCAAGCAGCGACGCGCTCAGGCCGGGCAAGAGCGCCGGCAGCGCGACCACCGCCGCAAACGCGCCGGCCACCACCGCCAGCAGCATCAGCAGCAGTGTGCCCAGGGACATGGCGGGCGGTAAGGTGTCCAGTTCGTTGTCGGGAAGCATGGCGGACATGGTTCAACTCCACAGATACTTGTACAGCCGATGGCTGTACCTCATCCGGCTGTCTTCGAGTATGAGCAAACCGGCGAACGCCGGATGGGTCTCCAACCACTCCAAGCCTTCACGACTGCCCAGGATCAAGGCGGCTTTCGCCGCGGCTTCCGCCTCGCGCGCGGTTGGTGCGATGACGGTGGCGCTGAGCACGTCGGTCGCCGCGGGCTGCCCGGTGCGCGGGTCCAAAATGTGATGCTGCCAGGCCCCGTCCCGCTGCCAGCGGCGGTAATCGCGGCCCGAGGTCGCCACGCCGCCCCGCGCAATCATGAGCAGTTCGAGTTGCTGATCGGGATTTATCGGGTCCGCCACACCAATGGGCCAACCCTGACCGTCGGACGGCGGGCCGCTGATGGCGATGTCGCCCCCGGCATCCACGAGCGCGGGGCTATGCTTCCCTTTCCGGCTGCTCCGCGTGCCGCTGCCCCCCGAACTGGCGGCCGCCGATGCGGCGTGGTACGCCGATCGGAATCTTCTGCCGCCCCTTTCTCCGCCGCCGACCAAAGCCGCGCAAGCCTCTGAAGGAGAAGAGGGGGAAGAACCACACCAGGAAAGTAAGGAAAAATTTGATGACAGCCCGTCCGAGGAAACCTACGCTGGTGAATTGGCGGCGGTCTTCGTCCGGCCTCTGAGCGAGCAAGGCCAACTGCTCTTTGACCCCAACCCCTTCGCGCCGCCCCTCATTTCCGACTCGC
>CAYZNA010000520.1:0-2521 GCA_964478665.1 uncultured Anaerolineales bacterium | reverse complement strand
GCGCCGCCGCCGAGGCTGCCTGCAACCAGAAGCCCAACGGCGGCTTGTCCACCGTGACCGAGCCACCCGGCTCGTAGGCGGCGTAGAAGAAGTTGTGCCACGAGGTGAGCATGGACTGCACGGTGGCGGCGTAGTACAGGTTGCCGTACCCCTGCGCGCCCAGCCGGTAGAAGCGCAGCGCGGCCGCCAGCAGCAAGATCAGCCCGAGGGCCAGCAGTAAGTACGGACGACCCGGCGGGTCGCCCCAACCGGCGGGTCGCCCCAACCGGTGGATCGTGGGATCGGGAGGGGAATCGGGCTGCATCTCTGACCTGCGAACAGTAGGGCATGGGTAGGCGCAAGGGTAGGCGAAGGCAATGCCTTCGCCTACCCTTGCGAAGCCTTCGCCTACCCTTGCCCACCCTGCGAGTGGTATACCACCCACTTCGGCAGCCGGGGTGAAGCCGCTGCAAACTGCGTGTAAAATCAGCCCGGCTCGACTACCACCACCGCCGGAACCGGACCAGAGCTGTCGCGCCAGTCGTCGCGGGTGTGCCAGTACCCCGCAGAAGAACCGCCGTCAAGATTCAGCGCAGCCTGCAAGTCGAGGTCGGAGGCCGCCAGCCAGCCGGCCAGCCCCGCCAGCGAGAAAACCGCCTCCGGCGCAAAGATGAGCACAAAGTCGCCGCCCCGAGTCTGCGCGATCACCGCGCGGCGGGCCGGCGTGGGGTCCGGGTGATCGAAGACGCCGCCCGGGCCGAGCAGCATGGGCGCAGATTGCAGCGCCTGCTCAAAGCGTTCCGCCGGCAGCACCGGCGCCGCGGCCAGCGAACGCAGGAACGGGACCCCGCCCCCCTGGCGCCGCCCGCCACTACCCCCTGTCGGGGACCTTCGGCAGTCCCCGAAGCGGAGCGGAGCGGGAGGGCAGGTGTGCACCCCGAACATGCCGCCGAAGCCGCTGTAGCTCAACCCGGAGGCGGCGCCGTCGGCCACCACCAGCGCAGTGGCGCGGTATTGCGCGTCGAAATAGCCGGCGTTGAAGATCAGCGCCGCCCCCGGCGCTTGCGCCGCCCAACCGGAGACCGGCAGCGGCTGGCCGGGGGAATAGCGCACCCGAAAGCGGAAATGCGCCGGCGAAATGCGGAACAGAATCAGGCGTTCGACCGGGGCGGGGGGTAGGGGCGACCCGCCGGGTCGCCCGTACACCTCGCGCCGGTACAGGCCAGGCTGAACTTCCGCCCAGCCGGTTGGGGCGACCTGCCGGGTCGCCCGTACTGCCGGGGGTGAGGCCGTCTGGCGAGTGGCTGCGGGCGATGGGCTGCCGGGTGGGGGCGACCCGCCGGGTCGCCCGTACGCGCAGGCCGGCGCCAGCAGCGCCACGCAGATTAGCGAGAGCAGGGGCGCCCGCCGCCGCACACCTGTCCCGGTGTCCTCCCGGAAGGACACCGGGACGGTGTTCGGGATCAGTGCTGACGGCGCTGAACCGCCCGCTGCAACTGCCACAGGATGAAACGCACGCGCAGGGCCATGGCGGTGGCTATATTCCACAGCAGGCGGCTGCCCAGAATGGCGTCGTCTTCCGCCAGCGCCAGCAGGCGCTCGCGGTCCAGGCTGAGCACGGTGGCGCCCTGCGGGCCGGCGCGCAGGTCGGCGCTGCGCAGGCCGCTATCCAGCATAGCCAGCTCGCCGGCAATCTGGCCGGGGGTCAGGCTGGCCACCCGGCGCGGCACGCCGGGCACGTCGCCGGGGGTATCGGCATCGCTCCACACCTCCAGCGTGCCGGCCTGCACAATGTACAGATCGCTGCCGCTCTCGTGCACGCTCACGATGTTGGTGCCCGGCGGATAGCTGCGTTGCCGGCATTGCGCTGCCAGGCGGGTGCGCTGCGCGAAGTTCAGGTTGTTGCCCACGTCGGAATAGGCCAGAAACTGGGCGGCATCGCGCACCCGCGCCAGTTCCTGATCGTCCAGCGGCTCGGGGCGCACCGCGCCGACCAGCGGCAGGCCGAGGTAGGCCGCGACGATGCGGCGGGTGGCGTCGGGAGTCTCGAAGTGCGGCCAGTGCCCGGCGCGGGGCAGGATGCGCAGGTCGGCCGCCGGCCACTCGTCGGCCACCACGCCGGCATCGCGCAGGGGCACGGTGTTGTCCTCCGCGCCCCACAGCACCAGCGCCGGGGTCTCCACTCGTCGCAACTGCCCGCGCAGGTCGTTCTCCAGCATGGCCCGGAAGCACTCGGCGCGCACCCGGCCCTGACCGGGGCGGCGGGCGTCGGCGCGCAGCCGGTCGTAGTCCCGCCGGGTGATCCCGGTCCGTTCCGCGAAAGAGGCCGGGCGCATCAGCCGGTCGGTCAGGCCCACGAACGATCGCTCCACCACCGAAACAATCAGGCTGCCCAGGCCAAAGCGCTCCAGCACCGTGATGGGCGAGATGAACAGGTTGATGAAGGTGGAGAGCCTGCCGGTCACGGTGGGCGCCACCAGCACCATGCGCTCCACCAGCACCGGATAGCGCAGGGCCAGCGCCAGGCTGATCATCACGCCCA
>CAYZNA010000519.1:0-2532 GCA_964478665.1 uncultured Anaerolineales bacterium | reverse complement strand
CTCTAACTCTAACTCTAACTCTAACTCCAACTCTAACTCTAACTCCAACTCTAACTCTAACTCCAACTCCAACTCTAACTCCAACTCCAACTCTAACTCCAACCCCCACGCCCATCTTCACCGACGTGCCGCCCGACCACTGGGCCTCCAGCTACATCGAGGCCCTGTACAACAGCGGCATCACCGGCGGCTGTGCGCCCGGTACGGGCGACCCGCCGGGTCTCCCCTACTACTGCCCCGAAGACCCGGTCAACCGCGCCCAGATGGCCGTCTTCCTGCTGCGCGGCATCCACGGGGCCGACTACCAGCCGCCAGCCGCTAGCGGCCAGATGTTCACCGACGTGCCCATCACCCACTGGGCGGCGGCGTGGATCGAAGAACTGGCCCGCGAGGCCATCACCTCCGGCTGCGCGCCCGGCAAGTACTGCCCGGAGAACGCCGTGAATCGCGGCCAGATGGCCGTGTTCCTGCTGCGCGCCGAACACTACCCCTCCGAACCCGGCTACCTGCCGCCCGACGCCGGTGGCGACATGTTCACTGACGTGCCCATCACCTACTGGTCGGCGGCGTGGATCGAGCAACTGGCCCGCGAGGCCATCACCTCCGGCTGCGGCGGCAGCAACTACTGCCCGGAGAATGCCGTCAACCGCGCCCAGATGGCCGTCTTCCTCGTGCGCACTTTCAACCTGCCGATACCGTAGCCTGACCGCACAGCGCCGCAACAAAAAAGGCCCGCCGGATAGAGCTATCCGGCGGGCCTGATTGTTGGCTGGTGGGCGGTCACTCCGGCCGGCTGGCCGTATCATAGCCCTGCCAACCTCAGCAGGCTGCTCCCACAGCCTGCCACATTTCCCGGAGACCTGTAGTGGCTATACCTGCTTTCAAACAGCCACTTTGTTGACTCGCGCCCGAATCTGTCGTACTATCAGCGACATATCGCGGCGCACCGCCACCCCGCGCGCCGGCGGCCCGGTCCACCAATCGCACCCCGGCACTGGCGCGCCGACCCGGCACAGATAGCCGGGATGAGAAGGCCGGTCGTCTGAGGCCCAGGCAAAACCGCCCCGAAAGTTTCGGGGCGGTTCTGTTTCCGGGGCATGGTTGCGCGCCAGCCGCGCACAGGTATGCTCAAGGCCACCCGCACCAACCGCCGGGCGCCATGCTCGGGCCTCGTCTGCATCTTCTCGGCCAACTTCGAATAGAGGCGCAACCGGACGGCGGTTTGCTGTCTGCACCTGTGAGTGACTATACCTGCTTTCAAACAGTCACTTTATTGACTCGTGCCCGAATCCGTCGTATTATCAACAGCATGTTGTAATACAGCACTCATATTGGCCCGAAGCAAGAGGCGAACATGCGACCGGGGGCATCCGGGCCTCACCCGCAAGACGCAACAGCATTGTGCCCATGAGCCGGTCTGGCTTTCCAGAGCGGCTCTTTTATTTCTGAGTAAAACGATAGTAGTGCTCGTAAAAAGGGAGGCCGCGATGGCTCCGTCTGCTTCCTCCGATACAGCCCCTGCGGCCAGCCGTGCCTTGCGGCGGCAGCGCTGGTCTCACGTCTTCCTCGCCTGCGTTTTCATCGTCACCCAGGTCTTGCCCGCGCCCATCGCCCGCGCCGCGCCTCCACCCGCCCCGGCAGTAGAGTCAGCCGCAGACCTCGCGGGTCTCGAAGATCCGCGAGGCCTCGACCGGGGCACCGACCCGGCCTCTGCCGGGCAGCCACTGGTCTCCGCCAGCGTCCGCATCGTGAACTCGCCCGCCGACCTCGCGAGTCGCGTAGACCCCGCCGGCCTCGAAGACCCGCGAGGGCCTGACCGGAGCGCAAACCGCCCGAGTCCCACCGACCTTGCGGGTCTCACACACCCGCCTCGTGTTGAGCAGGGCACAGACCTCGCGAGCCTCGCAGACCTCGCCGGTGTCGAAGACCCGCGAGGTATTGACCGGGACACACACCCGGCACGCTTCGCCGAGCCGCGAGGTATTGACCGGCTCGGGCCGCGCACCACCATCTCGTGGATTGACCCCGGCGGTGGGAACTGGAACGACGCCTTCAACTGGGACCTCGGCCGAATCCCCGCCCCCACCGACGACGTTGCCATCACGCTGGCGGGTACGTACACCGTAGTGCTCAACGTGAGCGCCACTGTCGCCAGCCTCAGCCTCGGCGGGGATTCCGGGGCGCAGACCCTCTCGAACGGCGGGTACACCCTGACCCTCAACGGGGCCAGCGTGGTGAACTCCAACGGCGTGCTGAACATGAGTGGCGGCACTCTCACCGGCAGCGGCCCGCTGACCATCTCCGGGGCATTCAACTGGTCGGGTGGGTGGCTGAGCAGTGGCGCGGGCACAGTTTCCGCCGGGGCCATCCTGAACCTCAGCGGCAGCACGTCTCAGCACCTGAACGGCTACACCCTGACCAACGCCGGCACGGCGAACTGGAGCGGCACGGGCACGCTCTATACCTACAGCGGCGCAGTCATCAACAACCAGTCCGGCGCGGTGTGGGACGCTCAGAACGACGCCACTCTGA